>NZ_FOKH01000042.1:0-61603 GCF_900111955.1 Pseudomonas sp. NFIX10
TTTGGTATCGGCCCAATCAATTCCGATATAAGCAGTGAATTTCTGAGACAAGAGCGTTTGCATTGCACACCTCCACAGACGCTAAAGTACATGCAGGAACATGCATGCTTGCGTCCAGCGAAGGCGATATAGAGAGCCGTGCCCGGCTTTCCCTGAGTGTTCGTTAGAGGGCGCAAGCGCACCTGCTGGGCTCGAAGGTGAAGCAGTAATCATCGAGATGCGTTGCAGCCCTATTCGTAGCTCGCAGGTGCATGTTCCTTCCTCGCGACAACCGGACTCCAGCGAGTATCAGTATGGGGGAGCAAGGAACGGACTACCTATATCGCAGCCCAGCGGGGATAAATCCCCTCGCCACAGGGCTGCGTCGATTAACTGATCGGCATCACTGCGTAGAGGCCCTTCAATATTAGGCCGGCTCTGCATCCAAACGTCGAGCTATGACATCAAGCACGTCGCAACCATCCCTCAAGGAGATGCAGCACAGTTGTGCAAAGTCCTGGAGGACCACTGAATCGCTCGGAATGTCCCCTCGCATTGCGAGGTTCTCTAAAAGCTGGGTCACTGCGCGGATTCTATAGCCCGCCGTGTCAAGCAGGATGTGTAAAGGCGCAGTGGTATCGACGAAGAGGGGGTGATCGTCGGCATTACTGGTAAGAGCCATGTATCTATTCATTTTTTAAATTCCATTTGATTAAGGACCTTCTTAGTCGTCGCCAAACGAATAAGGTGGTAGCTGTACGCGGGTTGGCGAACCGGACAAATAGAAAAACCGGCAGATCCGAAGATCTCCCACGCACAGCTACCGAAAAGCAGCATATTGCGCACGGTAGCGTTCCGCAATCCGCGGGAGGTTCCTGCATATTTGTCATGGGTCGCCAAACCCAAGCCGCTCTTACGAACGACACTTGGACTATAGAGCCCTTCTGGAGAAATCATCAATCAGATGATGAGTCAGAAAATTCTCTAAATTATGTGGGCGGGAAATGTCAGAAAACTCCCCGCAGCTATTGCCTCCCCCCGCCTTTTTTTATCCCGCCCAACCCCCTCCGCAACCTGCATGATCACAGCCCAAGGCTTTGTAACAATTGGACAAATGGTCTATAGCTCAAGGCATGGCTGCCGATAGGTAAGTTAATCCCCATGAAAGGAGTGACACCCCATGCTGCGGTTTTTTGCCGATCTGGGCTTTCGCTGGAAAATCACTCTGCCCATTGCGTTCCTGGCGCTGTTGTTGGTGCTGATGGGGTGGACGGGCATGCGTGGCATCGGTCAGGTGACTGAGTCCAGCACGCAATTGACCAAACGTAATCTGCCGGCCATCAGCCTGTTGCTCAATGCCGATCGCGATCTTTATCAGGCTTTCGTCGCCGAGCGCAGCCTGCTGGATGGTCATGCGAATGAGCATATTCAAGCGCTGAGCACCAATCACAGCGAGAATGCGAAGCAGGCTTATGACCGCGTGCAGCAATATGCCGCGATGCAACCCGGTGCCGAGGCGCAGGCCTTGGTCAGTCAGTTCAATGACAGCTTCGGGAAATGGATGCAGGTTTCGCGGCGGGTCCTCGAGCAGTCTGTAAGTGATCCGCAGGGCGCCAGCGCCCTGAGCTTCGGTGACAGTGAACGCCTGTTCGAAACCATGCGGGACTCCATCGACAAGCTGGGTGACCTTGAAGATGCGGCGTCGCATCGCGAAGGCGACGCAGCGATTGAAAACGGCAAGGCAGTCGGTGTGCAACAGGGTGTGATTCTGTTGATCGGCCTGCTCTGTTGCGTCCTTGTGCTTATTGTCTTGCCGTTGGTGGTGCTGAGTCCTATGCGTCGATTGCTGCACCGCGTCGAGCAGATTGCCGAGGGCGGCGGCGATTTGAAAGGGCGTCTCGAAGTACGCTCCGCTGATGAGTTAGGCCAGCTCGGCGGTGCCTTCAATCGTTTTCTCGACAAATTGCAGCCGTTGATTGCCGAGGTTGGACGGGTGACCGGTGAGGTGGACTCCGCAGCGCGCGCCATGGCCGATATGGCCGCGACGAATGACCGCTTGATCAGCAGCGAACATGCGGCGCTCGATCAGGTCAGTACCGCCGCCACCCAGATGAGCGCGGCGGTGCATGAAGTCGCGCATAACGCGGTGAGCGCCTCGGATGCCGCGCAACAGGCGAGCAGTCAGTCTCGGGACGGTGCCGAGGTGGTCAGCAGCACCATCGAGTCGATTCGCCAGTTGGCCCAGGAGGTCGAAACCGCCTCGGGTACGATTGAGGCACTGGCCCAGGAAACGTCCAGCATCGGTGCGGTGCTCGAGGTGATTCGTGGGATCGCCGAACAAACCAACCTGCTCGCGCTGAACGCGGCCATCGAGGCGGCACGGGCGGGTGAGCAAGGCCGTGGTTTCGCTGTCGTGGCCGACGAAGTCAGGGCCCTGGCGGCCCGCACCCAGGATTCGACCAAGGACATCCAGGTGCGCATCGAGCGCTTGCAGAGCGGGGTTGCCAAGGCCGTGCAAGCCATGCATGTGGGCAGCAGCAAGGCCCGGGACAGTGTCGAACGTGCCGCGGGGGTCGATGAGGTGCTCAGCGGTACCAGCGGCTCTATCCAGCGAATCAATGACATGGCTGCACAGATCGCCAACGCGTGTGAAGAGCAGAGCAGCGTCACCGAAGAGATTGCCCGCAACATCTCCGACATCCGCGACTTGTCCAACGAAGCGGCATCCAATTCCGCCCAGAGCATGCAGGCCAGTCAGCAGCTTTCGAGCCTGTCGAGAAACCTGGCGGAACTGACCGGCCGCTTCCGTACCTGAAGCCGGTGGTGTCGTGTCTACTGACGACCTTCTGAGAGCCCTGCATCAGCAGGGCTTTGTCCTGATGCCCGGTATATTGAATGCCGGGCAAATCGCCAACCTGCGCCATGCCATCGACCAGTTGAAGCCCCGGCATTGGGACTACAGCGGCGTGATCGATCATTACAAGTGTGTATTCAATCGCGACCCGCTCTGGCTGCCGTTCCTGGATGTGGCCGGGGTGATCGAGCTGGCCGAGGCTGCCCTGGGCGATGACTGTCATGTCATTGGCCAGACGGCCTGGCGTTGCCATCCGGGCTTTAAGGGGGCGCCGTTGCACCTGGATTACCTGGTGATGGCGTTGCCGCCAGACCTGTTGGCCGATCCGGCCTTTGACCTGCCGATGCAGGTGTTCACCGCGCAGTTTTACCTGGATGACATCGATGCCGACTTGAGCCCGACCCAGGTGATTCCTGGAAGCCACAAGGCCGGTCGGGCGCCAGTAGCGGGCGAAACGCAATGGCAAGGGCGCCCCGCGCAGCCAATACTGTGCAAAGCGGGCGATGTGCTGATTCTGCGCAGCGAACTATGGCACGCCGGCAGTGACAACCGGACCACGGACCGCACACGGTACATGCTCCAGGTGCACTATGGCCGGCGCATGGTTGCGCAGAAGTTCTCGCCCTATCTGCACTGGCAGTTCAATCCTGAGGTCCTGGCAGCTGCGACACCTCGCCAGCGGCGGTTGCTGGGCGACCACCAGGAAGCCGAATACGATTGAGCCTGGCTCAGTCAGATCCAGACATCGTTGACCGCCGTTCGCTCATTGGTTTCTTCGCCGGTATTGATCACGCCGCGAGGCTCGATCAACAGCAGTTTCACTTCCCGGGCGGCGCTGGGCTTATGCTCCACACCTTTTTTGACCACGTACATCTCGCCCGGGCCAATCGTCACTGCGCCGTCGCGAAAGTCGATACGCAGCTCGCCCTCCAGCACGATGAAGGTTTCATCCGTATCGGCATGGGCGTGCCAGATGAAGTCGCCTTCGAGCCGGGCGAGCTTGAATTGGTAGTCGTTCATTTCGGCCACGACTTTCGGCGTCCACTGTTCCTGGAACAGAGTGTATTTCTGGGCGAAGTTGATGGGGGCGTAACGGGTCATCGAGGCATCTCCTTGGTGGGTGGTGCGTCCTACTTTATTGTTCGAGCCAGCGTGCGTATTGGATGATCGTGCAGCTTTTTGCGCTGCCAAGTCGCTGCCTTAGCGCAGCATGTTCAGCCAGCGTGCCGGTGAAATACCGAAGGCCTGGGTATGCAACCGGGTCATGTGGCTCTGATCGAAAAAACCACAGGCCAGGGCCACTTCGCTCAATGGCGTACCGTGGAAGGCCAGGCGCCGGGCTTCGCTCAAGCGGCGCTGGGTGATGTAGCGATAGGGGCTGGTGCCGTACAGCGCCCGGAAATCCCGGGACAGGCTCCATCGGTCCCTGCCGCTTGCCTGCACCAGATCGTCCAGGGTGATCACCTGGTCGAGGGCATCGTGGATGAACAGACGGGCACGTTCTGCCGCCGGGTAGTCGATCAGCCGCCGTCCGCGCCTGTTGCCCGCCGCAACGTCGAGGGCCTGGGCCACATCGTAGATGGCGTCTTCTTCCTCCAGCGGGTCGAGGGGATGATCCAGGCTGTTCAGCAATCGACGGGTCGCGATGTTGAGGCGGGGATCGCTGGACAATCCACCTTCGATGAAAGGCAGCGGCTTGCCCCCCAACACCTGCTGGATCACCGACGGTTCTATGTAGAACATCCGGTAGCGAAAGCCATCGCGGGTTCCTGCTTCGCCATCGTGCAGCTCGTCCGGGTGCAGGACGATGGTGCCGCCGGGTTGGCTGTGACGCTTGCTGTGGCGATAGTTGAAGCTCTGGACGCCGGCAAGCGTGATGCCGATGGCGTAGGTGTCATGGCGATGAGTGGTGTAGCCGTGCCCACTGAAGTAAGCCTCGATGCGTTCCATTTTCCTCGATTCGGGCGCCCGCACCAGCCAGTCGCGGTTGTGGGGGGATCGAGTCATTTGCGCCGGCCTCCTGCTTTTGTCCGTATACCCTACCTGCCTGGAGACCATCGTCACAGAAAAAGCAGAACCGGTGTAGGCGCTGTCGAGTGCAACGAGACTGCGATCTTTCTCCAGACACTTGAATCTCAAGCGAAAGATCAAGATCAAAAGATCGCAGGCTTCGCCAGCTCCTACGGTCCCCGCCTGGCGCTGTTCAGATCTCTTTTACGGGCGTCTCGTCATGGACGTTCTTGATCAACCTGACGGCGTGAAGGCAGTCACTCTTGTTCACATAGGCTTCGCCACTGGCGATCGTTTCGTGGTTGCCGGCTCTCAAGCGCCAGCGCCATTGGCCTTTTCCGGTGCTCGGGGTGCCTCGGGTCTGTCGATAGATTTCAAAATACATCGGTTCGCTCCCTGCGATTCATTCACTCAAGACATGCGTTGAACATGTGGCTGCAAGCCTAGCCGAGTGGTCGGTTTTGGCTATGGAAAATTCGTTTCCATTGGTTATCAGATATTGCTTGCGTTCGCTATGTTCATCGTGTTGCGGACCCTGATTTCCTATGCCTCGCTGGTGGTCGCGGTCACGTTCCCGGGCGGACTGCAACTGATCGGTATCGGCGTACTGGGGGAGTACCTGGGCCGCACCTGTATCGAATCCAAGCGTCGGCCGGTTTTCCTGGTGTGGCGCATCTATGACCCCAAGGACTGACCATGGAGTAGGAGCTGTCGAGTGCAACGAGGCTGCGATCTTTCCCAAGACGCTTGAGTCTCAAGCAAAAGATCGCAGCCTTCGGCAGTTCCTACAGCCCCGCGTGGAATCAAGGACCAATTCTTTGGCTGGTATTGCGCAGGTGTTTCGCCTTTTTGCGCATAGACGCGCAGCCCCCGGCGTTTCTACACTGCATCCAGTCAAGGAATCGGGGGGCAGGGGATGAACCGCAACGAATTGCGCAAGACCGACATCAACCTGATGGTGGTTTTCGAAACGTTGATGCTTGAGCGCAACGTGACGCGGGTGGCGGAAAAACTGTTCCTGGGCCAGCCGACCATCAGCTCGGCCCTCAATCGCTTGCGCAAGATGTTCAACGACCCGCTGTTCATTCGTGTCGGCCACCGCATGGAGCCGACGGCCCGGGCCGAGGAAATCATCCAGCATCTCTCGCCGGCGCTCGATTCGCTGTCGGTGGCTTTGAGCCTGACCCACGATTTCGATCCCGCCAACAGCACCATGACGTTTCGCATCGGCCTGTCGGACGACGTCGAGTTCGGCCTGTTGCCGCCGCTGTTGAGCAGCCTGCGGCAAGAGGCGCCGCAAATCGTGTTCGTGGTCCAGCATGTCGATTATTGGCGCATCCCTGATTTGCTGGCGTCAGGCGACATCACCGTGGGCATCAGCCAGACGCGCGGCCTGCCGGCCAACGCCAAGCGCAAACTGTTGCGACACATTCAACCGCGCGTATTGCGTGCCGATGCATCGGACACCCCGCTGACCCTGGACGAGTACTGCTCGCGACCTCATGTACTGGTGTCCCATACCGCCAATGTCGCCGGGTTCGCTGATGAATGGCTGGCCGAGATCGGACGCACGCGCAAGGTCGTGCTGTCGGTGCCGCAATACAGCGCATTGCCGGCGTTGCTGGCCGGCACCGACTTGATCGCCAGCCTGCCGGACTATACCGCCGTCGCCATGGCCGCTTCTGGGCACCTGTTCAACGAACCCTTTCCTTTCAAGACCCCGAACCTGGATTTGTCCATGGTCTGGCTGAGCCATGTCGACAGTGACCCGGCCGAGCGCTGGTTGCGGTCGCGGCTGGAGGCCTTCATGGGCGAACGCGTGCCCCTGACAGAGCCCTGACACCGGCCTGGGGCGAAACAAAACCTGCCTGAACGAATAAAGTCGAGGTAAGGTTATGACGGCTGAAACCCCCTCGTCATATTTTCGAATCGGAGTCGAACACATGCCTCACCTGCACATGGAGTACACCGCCAACCTGCCCGAACTGAAGGCCGAGGTCGCACTGCTGCGAATGAACAATGCACTGGTGGCCTCCGGTCAATTTTCCGCCGAGCACGACATCAAGAGCCGGGCGGTGAAGCTCGAGACTTTTCGAGTGGGTACAGGGATCGGCGAGCAGGGTTTCGTGCACGTGAAACTGGCCTTGATCAGCGGACGCTCGCCGGAAATCAAGAAACAATTGTCCGGTAGCCTGTTGGCGGTGATCCAGGACCTGGGGCCATGGCCGGCCGGGGTCAGCGTGCAGTTGTGCGTGGAGATCCTCGACATCGATCGGGAGTCGTATGCCAAGGCCTTGATCGGTCAATGACGATCAGGCGTCGTTTGGGCGCAGGCCTTGATGATCTGTTCGCGTAGCCAGGCGTTGGCACTGTCCTGATCGAGGGCCAGGCTCCACTGCATGTTCAAGGTAAACCCTGGCAGCCCCCTGGGCGCTTCGTGGTGATTGAAAATCGCCTCGTTGGCCAGCAGTTTCTGGATGCGGCGGGGCAGGGTCAGGATGAAGTCGGTGCCTGTGATCATCTTCAGTGCGGCACTGTAGCTGTTGGCGCGAGCGGCGATTTGCCGGTGATGCGCCTGCTGCGACAGCCAGCCATCCACCATGTTGGTCGCTGACGCCCAGGGCGTCGGAAACACGTGTCGGCGCTGTACGAACGATTGAAGGCTCAGTTGCGTCTCAAGCGGCGTCGCCCGTTTATCCACGACGCAGACCAGGTCCTCCTGCAACAGCTGCCGGGATTTGAAATCGGTATGGTTGCTGTGGAAGTTCGGGCCGAAGCAGATCACCAGGTCCAGGCTGCCGTCGCGTAGCTCTTCGGCGGGAATGTCGGCTTCGAGCTTGTGCACGTTTACCACTACCGGCAGATTGGCGTAATCGAAGTTTTGCAGCAGTTGCGGCAGGATCAGGTGTTCGAAATATTCCGGTGCGCAGATATTGAAGGTAATGGCTTGCCGGGTCGGATCAAAGGTTGGCCTGCCGGCATGGCACAGGTTGATGCTTTGCAAAATGCCGCGCACATGATCGTACATGCCCTCGGCCTTGTAGGTGGGGCGCATGCCGGTGCGGGTGTTGATAAACAGTTCGTCTTCGAAGCAGGTTCGCAGTTTCTTGAGGCAATAACTGACGGTCGACTGGCTGACACACAATGCCTCGGACACGCCGGTGACACTGCTTTGCTCGTACACGGCGCTAAACACCATGAGGTCCTGCATGTCGAGCTTTCTGAGGGCGTTACTGTTCAGCATCCGTTCTGTCTCTCGCTGTGCTCCTTGCGCGGATCTTGCGCAAACCAGGCTGACGATCCTAACGGAACGATGGTGCCAAGAGAATGCCAGGCAGGCGCTTTCATGGTCGGGAACGGGACAGATAATGTAGGGAACACGACGTGTCGATCAACGACCGATTCGTTTGCCTATGTTTAGTTTGCGCCGATCCAAGCTCCATCAAATCCAGGTTTAACCGTCCAGGGTGCCGTGGGACGCTTACCCGATGTGTTTCCTGTGATGCGCTCATGGACGGTTCGCCCCTGGCATTCCAATACCCTTCATACGTCGCGGTCGATCCGGTCGGCCGGTTCGCGCCTGCCATGGCCCCGGCCCTTGGGGCGTTGCCTTCCGAGCTGGCCTTTTGGGCACTCTGGCATTGTCGTCATGCGCGCCCTCCAGATACTCGTGTTTCCTGTTGATCACTGATCGTGCTCGCACAACGCCGAGCACGCATTGACGGTGCTTTGTTGCCCGTCCGACATGGAAATACGAGCCTTCTCATGAGCCTTGCGAAAACTTCTTTTGCACCTGTGCAAGACGCCCTGGCGTTCCTTGCACAGAATCCCGATATCGAGCTGTTCGAGTTGTTCATCCTCGATAACAACGGCGTGCCTCGGGGCAAGTTGTTGCATCGGGACGAGTTGCTGGCGGTCTACGAAAGTGGCCGGCCACTGCCCAGTACGATTCTCGGGCTGACCATCAATGGCGACGATGTGGAAAACTCCGGGCTGGTGTGGGACGTCGGAGACATCGATTGCCGCGCCTATCCCATCAGTGGCAGCTTGCAACGCATGCCGTGGCGGTTGATTCCCACGGCCGCGGTGCAGGTCAGCATGCACCCGCAGGAAGGTGGACCGGCGACCATCGCCGATCCGCGTTATTTGCTCAGCCAGGTGATCGAGGCCCTGCAGGCCGACGGTTATTACCCGGTGATGGCGGCGGAACTGGAGTTTTATCTACTGGATGCGCAACGCGGCGACCAAGGCCGGCCGCAGCCAGCGCGGGACGCCGACGGTGGACGACCGCATGCCACACAGGTCTATGGTTTGCGCGAATTGGAGCAGATCGAGCCGTTCCTGGCCGACCTGTACGCCGCCTGCAAACTGCAAGGCATCCCGGCCCGGACCGCCATTTCCGAATACGCACCAGGGCAAGTGGAAATCACCCTCGAACATCGCAGCGATGCCTTGCAAGCCATGGATGAAGCGGTGCGCTACAAACGACTGGTCAAGGGCGTGGCCCACAAGCACGGCATGCAGGCGTGTTTCATGGCCAAGCCGTTCGATCACTTGGCGGGCTCCGGCATGCACATGCATGTCAGTCTGGCGGACCGCGAGGGCCACAACCTGTTTGCCAGTGAAGCCGGCGATGGCACGCCGCTGCTGCGCCATGCGGTGGGCGGGATGCTCGACACCCTGCTCGATTCGCTGTTGATGTTTTGCCCGAACGCCAATTCCTACCGGCGATTCCAAAGCAACAGCTACGCGCCGCTGGCGGCGACCTGGGGCGTGGACAACCGCACCGTGAGCCTGAGGGTGCCGGGTGGCCCGGCATTCTCGCGGCACATCGAGCATCGTATCTGCGGCGCCGATGCCAACCCTTACCTGGCTGCGGCGGCGATATTGGGCGGCATTCATCACGGCATACGTGAACAGTGCGATCCCGGGAAACCTGTGGAAGGCAACGGCTATGCCCAGGTGATCGAACCGCTGCCCACCGACTGGCTCACCACCCTGCGTGCGCTCGAGGCTTCGGCCTGGGCGCGGCAGGCGTTTGGCGAGGCGTTCCTGGGTGTTTATCTGGCGGTCAAGCGCGCCGAATACCGTCAGTTCATGGGCGAAGTCGGAGAGCAGGATTGGCGCTGGTATCTGCATCAGGCCTGAAACAGGTGCCTGGCGGGTTCCTTAAATAATTATTTAATAGCAACTTTTTCACGAAAAATTGATGGTGGGCTACCTAAAGTTTGTGTTGCCGTAGGAAACGATTTTTTCATGTTTGCTGCGGCACTTCTTTTTCAAAGAGCAACTTCAGGAAGCCGTCAACCATCATGCTGACTATTAAAGCCGTGCGCCCCGAGTGGGTGACGCTGGCCGCCAGTGCCTTTTTGTTAGTGGCCTTCAACATCGTGCTCTGGCAACACTTGCTGGCGATCACCACGGCTGACGCTCGGGGCCTGCTGATGTGCGCGGCGTTTGGCGTGATGATTTTCTGCGCGTTCAACCTGGTGTTGACACTCGTGGCCTTCCGTCCGCTGTTCAAGCCCGTATTGATGTTGCTATTCCTGATCAGCGCTGGCGTGGCATATTTCATGGCCCAATACGGCGTACTGATCGACGCCGGCATGTTGCGCAACTTCGCCGAAACCAATGCCACGGAAGTCCGTGATCTGTTGTCGCTGAAGTTGTTTGCCTATATCGGCTTATTGGGTGTCTTGCCAGGCTGGTTGTTGTTCAAGACCCCGATCAACTACCGTAGTTGGCCCAAAGAATTATTAAGTAAGTTGCTGGTCGGCGTGGCCTCGGCCACCGTGATCGGCCTGGTCGCCCTGGCCAACTACCAAGGCCTGTCTTCGCTGTTTCGTAACCACCACGAACTGCGCTTGATGGTGGTGCCGAGCAACTACATCGGTGCTTCATTCGGGTACTTGCGTGAGCAGGTCGCGTCGGCCAAGCAGCCC
The DNA here is from genome assembly GCF_900111955.1 of Pseudomonas sp. NFIX10. NCBI lineage: Bacteria > Pseudomonadati > Pseudomonadota > Gammaproteobacteria > Pseudomonadales > Pseudomonadaceae > Pseudomonas > Pseudomonas sp. NFIX10. The sequence continues at coordinate 10,786 of NZ_FOKH01000042.1, forward strand.
TTCATCACCGTGGGCGAAGATGCGAGCCGCAACCCGGCCTGGCAAACCCACGGTCGCAAATCCCTGACTGTCCTGGTGGTGGGCGAGAGTGCCCGGGCCGAGAACTTCGGCATCCTCGGTTATAACCGCGACACCACGCCGACACTGGACAAAGAGGCCGGCCTGATCGCCTTCACCGACGTGCATTCCTGCGGCACCGAAACCGCCGTGTCGGTGCCCTGCATGTTTTCCAACATGGGACGCAAGAACTACGACGCCAGCAAGGCCCGGAATGAAGAGGGCTTGCTGGATGTGCTCAAGCGCGCCGGGCTGGAGGTGATCTGGCGGGACAACCAGTCCGGCTGCAAGGGCACCTGCGATCGGGTCACGCTGCAGGATGTCAGCAATCTCAAGGACCCGGCCCTGTGCGCCAACAGTGAGTGCCGCGACGAGATCCTGCTCCAGGGCCTGCAGCACTTCATCGACACGCTCGACAAGGACACGGTACTGGTGCTGCACCAGATGGGCAGTCACGGGCCGGAGTACTTCAAGCGCTATCCCAAGGAGTACGAGCATTTCACCCCGGTGTGCGAAAGCAACGCGCTGAACAATTGCAGCCGCGAGAGCATCGTCAATGGCTACGACAACACGCTGGTGTACACCGATCACGTGCTGTCGACCCTGATCGACCTGCTGCGGGCCAACCAGGACAAGGTCGACACGGCCATGCTGTACCTGTCGGACCATGGCGAGTCCCTGGGTGAATACAACCTGTTTCTCCATGGCACGCCCTACATGCTCGCCCCGGAGCAACAGAAACACGTGGCGATGCTGGCCTGGTTCTCCGACAGCTATCAGAAGTCTTTTTCGGTCGATACCCATTGCCTTCAACTGAGCCGGGAAAAGCCCTTGAGCCAAGACAACCTGTTTCACTCGATGCTCGGGCTGCTGGAAGTCAACAGCCAGGTCTACAACCGGGACCTGGACCTGTTCGCCAACTGCCGCGGCGCGGTCATCGACGGAGTGCTCGCCCGGGAATGATCGCCTCCACCTTTTTTTCACGCCGGGTTGTTTAACCTGTCCCCATTCATTCCCCAAGAGCCGTTTGTATGTCCGGGCAGCCCCCTTCCACCGTCGAGCTTGAGTTCGCCAGGCAACACGACCGGGAACACGCGCAAATGTGCTGCCAGCCGGCGCCTCGGCGCTTGCGCCTGGCGTTCTGGCGTAACGAGCACATGGTGCGCAATGCCCTGAAGGTGGCGGGCGAGCCGGGGCTGGTGCTGGATGTGGCCTGTGGGGCGGGGCGGTTCTGGCCGGTACTGGCCGAGCACGCCAACCGGGTGATCCTGGCGGCGGACCCGTCGCCGGACATGCTCGAACATGCGCTCACCCACCATGGCGGCGCGTTGCTCCAGCGGGTCAAGACCTTCCCGAGTTCGGCCTTCACCCTCGGGCTGTCGGCCAACGCGGTGGACTGTATTCTCTGTCTGCAGCTGTTTCGCCACGTCAGTGCCAGCGAGCATCGCCTGGCGCTGTTGCGCGAGTTTCATCGGGTCAGTCGCGACACGGTGATCGTTTCGGTGCAAATCGAAGGACGCCTCAAGATCGGCCAGGCCCCGCAACGGAGCCTGGCCGACAAGGCTGATGTCGAAGCCGAGTTCCGCCAGGCCGGTTTCAGCGTGCTTTGGTACCAGGATTTCCTGCCCGGTTTCGCGCTGACGCGAGTTTATGTGTTGCGTAAGACCGGTTAATTCTTGATGTAGGACTATTCTTGCTTTTTCGCAGGCGATTTCTCTCAGGCGGCCGCTCTATGGATGCTCGCAATCGCCAGCGGCGATATATACTGCGCGCCATTCTTCAAGGGAGAGCCGTGTGGCCATCGATATTCACTGGATTCGCGACAACGATAGCCTCGGTCAGTTTTGCGCCGAGTGGCAGCAATTGCCATTCGTCGCCCTCGACACCGAATTCATGCGGGTCGACACCTTTTATCCCATTGCCGGTTTGCTGCAGATCGGCGACGGCAAGCGTGCCTACCTGATCGACCCCTTGACCATCGACAATTGGCAGCCCTTGGCCGCCTTGCTGGAAAACCCGGCGGTGCTCAAGGTGCTGCACGCCTGTAGCGAAGACCTTGAAGTGCTGCTGCGCCTCACTGGCAGCCTGCCCGCGCCGCTGTTCGATACTCAACTGGCCGCCGCCTACCTGAACCTGGGTTTCTCCATGGGCTATTCGCGGCTGGTGCAGGAAGTGCTGGGCATCGAGTTGCCCAAGGGCGAGACCCGTTCCGACTGGTTGCAGCGGCCCCTGTCCGAGACGCAGATCAGCTACGCGGCAGAGGATGCCGTGCATCTGGCAGAGGTTTTCGTACAACTGCGCCCGAAGCTTTCCGACGAAAAATACCGCTGGGTCCTGGAGGATGGCGCCGAACTGGTGGCCAACCTGCGTCGCGAAGTCGACCCGTACGAGGTCTACCGCGAGGCCAAGCTGGCCTGGAAACTGTCCCGCGCTCAATTGGCCGTGCTGCGCGAGTTGTGTGCCTGGCGCGAACGCGAGGCGCGGGCCCGTGACCTGCCGCGTAACCGCATCATCCGCGAGCATTCGCTGTGGCCCCTGGCCCGCACCCAGCCGGATAACCTCGGCGCGTTGGCGAAGATCGAAGACATGCACCCGCGTACCGTTCGCCAGGACGGCCAGTTTCTGCTGGACTTGATCCAGCGCGCCGCCAGCATTCCGCCCGAGCAATGGCCGCCGGCCGTGGCCGAGCCGTTGCCCATCGAGGCCTCGGCCCTGGTCAAGCGCCTGCGGGCGTTGGGACAGGCTGAAGCCGAGCGCCTGGAAATTGCTCCGGAGCTGATGCTGCGCAAGAAAACCCTCGAAGCGCTGATCAAGAGCGGCTTTCCCGAGGGCCCTTATCAATTGCCCGATTCGCTGCGTGGCTGGCGTCGCGAATTGATGGGCCAGGCGCTGCTCGACAGCCTGGCCACTGCCGGAGAACAGCCTTGAAACGTATCTGTTCCATCTACCGCAGCTCGAAGAAAAACGAGATGTACCTGTATGTGCTCAAGAGCGATGCCTTGAAGCGTGTTCCCGAGCCGTTGATGGCCGCCTTTGGCAAGGCGATCCATGCCTTTGACCTGGTGCTGAGCCCCGAGCGGGAACTGTCCCGGGAAGACATCGGCAAGGTGCTGGAAAACCTCGACACCCAGGGCTATCACTTGCAGATGCCGCCGGCCGAAGACGAGTACATCGAGCATTTGCCCGAAGAATTGCTGCGCCGCAACGACCCGGTCTGACGGCAGTGGGGGCATCTGTCCTGGATGCCTTTTGTAATACTGGAATAGTTTATTGACGACGATCGCAGGGATGGAGCGACACTCTGCCGGCGCTCGTCTGCACTGTTTTTGAAAGGTTTGATTCATGCGCGTTCTGATTGCCGAACACGATCACGCGGTGTATGCCCAGCTTCTGCGTCAGGCTGCACCCGATATTGAAGTCCTGACCAGCGGCGATTCCGCCGAACTGTCGCGACTGGCCGCCGATTGTCCGGTCTGGCTCGGCCAGCCTGATCTGCTGGCCACCCTGTTGCGTCAGGGCCACCAGCCCCGTTGGCTGCAATCGACCTGGGCGGGCATCACGCCGTTGCTGGCCGATGGCTTGAGCCGCGATTACCGCCTGACCCGTGCGGTGGGCATTTTTGGCCAGGTGATGGCCGAGTACGTGCTCACCTACATGCTCGGCCATGAGCGCGAGGTGCTGGCCCGGTTGGTCAGCCAGGTCGAGCGCAAGTGGGACAACCGCCAGGGGCAAGGCCTGGCCGGGCGCAAGGTGTTGATCGTCGGCACGGGGGACATCGGCCAGCGTGTGGCGCAGTTCCTGGTACCGTTCGGCGTGCAGCTGTATGGCATCGCCAGCGAAGCCAGGACGTTGGCACCGTTTATCGAAGTCGGGGCGTTGAAGGACTTGCCTCGTCTGGTGGGCGAAATGGATTACGTGATCAATTTGCTGCCCAATACGCCGGATACCCATGACATCTACGACGCGGCGCTGTTCAAGCAATTCAAGCCGAGCGGGTTGTTCATCAACGTCGGTCGCGGCGTGGCGGTGGTGGATGCGGACCTGGTGCAAGCCCTGAAGGACGGGCACCTGGCCGGTGCGGTGATCGATGTCTGCCGCCAGGAGCCATTGCCACAGCGCCATCCGTTCTGGACTGCCTGGGGGCTGCTGCTGACCGGCCACAGCTCGGCACCGACCTCGCCACCGATGATGGTGCAATTGTTCCTGGAAAACCTGCGGGCCTACCAGGCGGACGAAGCGCTGCGCGGGGAAGTGGATTTCAGCCGGGGTTACTGAAGCCCATTTTCAGTGCTCACAAAAAATGAGTTCGCCACAGAGCAAAATGTGGGAACGAGCTTGCTCGCGATAGCGGTGTTTCAGTCAACCTCAAAGTGGCTGATCTGACGCCATCGCGAGCGAGCTCGCTCCCACAATGAGTTTTCAGTGCTCACAAAAAATGAGTTCGCCACAGAGCAAAATGTGGGAGCGAGCTTGCTCGCGATAGCGGTGTTTCAGTCAACCTCAAAGTGGCTGACCTTGCGCCATCGCGAGCAGGCTCGCTCCCACAGTGGCTCTTCAGCGGTCACAGAATAGGGTTACAGGGTGAAGTCGCCTTCGGCCACCAGTTCGCTCAATGGCCGGCGCGGGCTTGGGACTTCGCGGGCCTGGAGGGATTCGGCCAGGGTCGATTTGTCCCCCAGCTTGCCAATCGCCACCGCGGCGTGCAGGGCGTAGCCTTCCGGGATCTTCAGTTCCTTGCGGGTCAGTTCCTGGTCGAAACCGGCCATGCCATGGGTGTGCCAGCCGCTGAGGCTGGCTTGCAACGCCAGGTGGCCCCAGGCCGCGCCGGTGTCGAAGGCGTGGGTCTGGGCCGGGGTTTCCTCGGTGGCACCGGGCACCGCGAAGGTGGTTTTCGAGACGACGATCACCAGCGCCGAGGCGTGTTGGGCCCAGCCGCGGTTGAACGTGTTGAGCAAACCCAGGAAACGCTCCCAATTCGGCGTGTCGCGTCGTGCGTACAGGAAGCGCCATGGCTGTGAATTGTAGGCCGAAGGGGCCCAGCGCGCGGCTTCGAAGAAGCTCAGCAAGGTTTCTTCGGCAATGCTTTCGCCGGTAAACGCGCGGGGCGACCAGCGTTCGATGAACTGAGGGTGGATCGCGTAATCGGCAATGCGGGAATTGGCGCTCATGGGCTCACCTGGTTCGAGTTTGGAAAGACAATGCAGCAACCTACGTCCCGGCGTCCGGCCTGACAAGCCCCTGCCTACCGACAGTCGCCAATGCTTGGCCTGAGGAGGTCCCGGCACTAGACTGTCGGCCTTTCACCACCTGATGTTGATGCTTGAGCCATGGCCGCCAAAGTCGAACCGTTCTGGATACGCAAAACCCTCGATCAGCTCGATACACAGGAGTGGGAATCGCTGTGCGACGGCTGTGGCCTGTGCTGCCTGCAAAAGCTCGAAGACGAAGACGACAACAGCGTCTACTACACACGCATCGCCTGCAAACTGCTGGACCTGAAAACATGCCAGTGCACCGACTACCCTAATCGCCGTGAGTTCGTGCCCGATTGCATCCAGCTCACGCCGGGCAAGGCCGATGAGTTCAAATGGCTGCCGCCGACCTGCGGTTATCGGCTGGTCAGCGAAGGCAAGGACTTGCCGTTGTGGCACCACCTGGTCTGCGGTGATCGAGAGGCCGTGCACCACGAACGCATTTCCCAGTCCGGGCGCATGCTGGCCGAAGGCAGCGTGCCGGAAGACGATTGGGAAGATCATCTGATTTTCCGCGCTGGCTGAACCACCGGGCGGCGCATCACCAGGGAGAACCCATGGCTGCAGGATTGAAACGGATGCTGGCAGCCGGGCTGCTGGCGGTGTGCGGGCCGCTGTGGGCGGCGCAGAAAGTCGACCTGGATTATCACGTGCACTTGTTGCCACAGAGCGATCAGGCCGAGGTGCGCCTGACCCTGGCCCGGGGGGCGGCGGTGCGCAGCCTGGATTTCGACCTCGGCGACGGTAGCCGCTACAGCGATTTCAAGGCCGACGGCCAATGGCAGCTCACCCCCGGCAAGGCGGCGCGTGGCGTCTGGCATCCGGCCGCCGACAAGGCCAGCCTGAGCTACCGTGTGCGCATCAGCCATGCCCGCAAGAACGCCACCTTCGAAACCCGCATGACCCCGACGTGGGCGTTGCTGCGCGGCGACGATCTGGTGCCGGCGGCCAAGCTCGACCAGCAGGATGGCGTCGAACTGGTGGCCCGTCTTGAGGTGGAATTGCCCGACGGCTGGAAAAGCATCGAGACCCCCTGGCCGCGTATCGGCAAACAACGTTTTCGCATCGACAATCCCTCGCGCCTGTTCGACCGCCCCACCGGCTGGATGCTCGCCGGCAAACTGGGCAGCCGCCGCACACGCCTGGGCGAAACCGAAGTGACGGTGGCCTCGCCCCGGGGCCAGGGCATGCGCCGGATGGATGTGCTGACGCTGCTGACGTTCGTCTGGCCGCAAGTGCAAGCGTTGGTGCCGCGCCATCCGGCCAAGTTGCTGATCGTCGGCGCCGGTGATCCGCTGTGGCGTGGTGCCCAGGCCGGCCATGACTCGATTTATCTGCACAGTCGACCGCCACTGGTCAGCGAGCGGGGCAGCAGCCCGTTGTTGCGGGAGTTGGTGCAGGCGCTGGCCCGGGTCAATGATCGGGATCGTAGCGACTGGATCAGTGAGGGGCTGACTGAGTACTACGCCATTGAACTGCTACGCCGCGCCGGCGGCTTGAGTGATGAGCGCTACCAGACCTTGAACGACCGGCTCGCCCGCGAGAGCAAGGGCGTCACCACCGTGCGCGGCGAGCAGATCGGCCCGGCGGCGGTGGCCAAGGCAGTGTTGCTGTTGCAGGAACTGGACCGCGAGATTCGCCTGAAAACCCGCAACAAGCGTTCGCTGGATGATGTGTTGCAGGGGGCGATGCGGTTGGAGACGGTCGATACCAAGGAGTTTGTGCAGCTCAGTGAGAGCGTTCTGGGTGGGGCCTCCACTGTGCTGGATAGCCGATTACTTCAGTGACCCCGCCATCGCGAGCAAGCTCGCTCCCACATTGGATTTTCGGCGTTCATAAAACCTGTGGGAGCGAGCTTGCTCGCGATGAGGCCATCAGCGGCGCTGCAAAAATCAGAGCCCAGCCTTCGGCGAAACCAGCGAATCATTCCCGGTCACCGTCGCCGTGCCAGTCGCCGCCTCGGCATTGGCCTTCAGGCGACTCAGTTCGTCACCGGCCTCCTCGATACGGGCGCGGGCACTGTTCAGATTCTGGCGATTCTTCTCCAGCAGGCTCTTGGCCGAGCAATGCCCGGTGATGCCCCGCGCCAGGGCCATGCCGCCGATCGCCAGTTGAGCCAGACCGATCACCCCGCCACGCCGCAAGCCCTTGCCCATCATCAGCACACCGCCGGCCAGTGAGCCAATGCGTTCCCAACCATGCACGTTTTGCGGCGGACGAGATTGGAAAGGGGTGCTCTCGATCGGCTCGAACGGATTGTTATCGCTCATGATCTGTCTCCAGTATGGGGTTGGTATAAAACTGACTGCCCGAGCGATTGCCTTGTTCAATCGAGTTTTGCACCGATCAGCGGAATTGCGGCCCCGAACGGGTGTTGTTGCCTTTGGCCATGCGGTCGTACAGCACGACGTTGACGGTGGCGGCCAGGTTCATGCAACCGGTGGTGGGGATGTACACCACGTCCTCGCACCAGTCGCGGATGTCCTTGTCCAGCGAGCCGTCCTCCGGGCCGAAGATGTACAGCGCCCGGTCCGGGTGGGTGTATTCGGGCAGGGGGCGAGCGCCTTCCACCATTTCCACAGCCACTGGTACACAGCCCAGGGGCAGGATTTTCTTCAGGTCGTCGATACCGATCAGCGGGATGTCGTAGTGGACTTTCTTGGTGTCGGTGACGAAGTCGGCGGCGCGCTCATAGCGCTTGCCGGTGTAGAACACCGACGCCACGCCGTAGCAACCGGCGGCACGCATGACCGAACCGACGTTTTCCGGTGACTTGGGGTTGAACAGACCGATGCAGCTATAGCGTTTGTTGGCCACGGGCGGGGTGCCTTTGGGGAAAAGGCGCGATTATACGGGGAATGGGGGAGGGTGGTCAGGTTCGAGATGTGTGGTGTTTATTTGATCGCCATCGCGAGCAAGCTCGCTCCCACATTGGATTTTCGGCGTTCACAAAACCCTTGTGGGAGCGAGCTTGCTCGCGATGGCAGCCTGACAGGCTGTAAATTACTCGTCTTTCTTCATCAACCCGGCCAGCGCGGCGAAGGGGTTGTGGGTCGCCTTGGCGATTTTCGGGGTGCTCAGGGAGCCGTCGCCGAAGTATTGCTGGTCGGTGTAGCGCGAGTGCTCGTTATCGTGGCAGTACAGGCACAGCAGTTCCCAGTTGGAACCGTCCTGGGGGTTGTTGTCATGGTTGTGGTCGCGGTGGTGAACGGTCAGTTCGCTCAGGCGCTTGCCGGAAAACTCACGGGCGCAGCGGCCACAGACATGGGGGTACATTTTCAGGGCTTTGTCGCGGTAGCCCATCTCCCGGTCGCGCTGGGCATCGGCGAGGATGCGGTCCAGCTTGGCGGTGTTGGACGGTGGCGTTGACGAACTCATGGGTTCACCTTTGTAGATAAAGACTGATGACGGTTGGGCACAGTTTAGCTTAGCCCTTGAGTTTCTCGGCAATCCAGATGGTGTGGCGGGTGCCTTTGTTGCCATGGGCGAACACTTGCACTTCTTCGGCCTTGAAGCCGGCTTTCTTCAGCTTGTCGGAGAACTGCCGGTCAGCGCTGGCCGACCACACCGCCAATACGCCCTTGGGCCGCAAGGCCTTGGCGCAGGCAGCCAGGCCACCGGCCGAATACAGCCAGCTGTTGGCTTTCTGGGTCAGGCCTTCCGGGCCGTTGTCGACGTCCAGCATGATCGCGTCGAAACCCTGGGGCTCGGCTTGCAGCACCTTGGCCACGTCTTCCATGCGGATCACCGTGCGCGGGTCTGCCAGCGGTCGCCCGGCCTTTTCACCCAAGGGGCCACGGTTCCACTCCACCACACCGGGCACCAGCTCGGCCACCACCACTTCGGCGGTCTTGCCCAGGTGCTTGAGGGCCGAGGCGAGGGTGAAGCCCATGCCGAGGCCGCCGATCAGCACGCGCGAGCCAGGACGACCGGCGACCTTGCGGCAAGGAATCTCTGCCAGGGCGTCTTCGGAACCGTGCATGCGGGTGTTCATCAACTGCCCGCCGTCGCCACCCTGGATCTTGATGACGAAGTCTTCGCCGTACTCGAACAGGCACAGGGCACCGCCGTTATCAGGGATGGGTGTGGTGTCGAGCAGAACGAAACGTTTCATGGAAATCTCGTAGGAAGGCAAACCGCGCGGTAACGACTAGCCTTAAAGCAGACAATAGCCACGGAGCCATTGATGAAGTGCATCATTCTAACGGCCATTGCCCTGGCGGCGCTCTCAATAAGTTGCGCCCAGGCTCAACAACCGACGATTCCGGTCAACCCGCCGAGCATCCCCGGGTCGCCGGGCACCGCCACCCCCATGCCGTATCCGCCGGTCACGCCCAACGGTGTGCCCAAGGCGGGGACCGGAAGCGGTGGGCCACCCTTGCTGCCGCCCATTGAAATGCCCAAGCCGCCCAAGGACCAGCCGATACCGGGCATGGAGCCAAAGCCGGTGAAGGCCAAGTCGCCGGGAGGGTAAATCGACAAGACGACGCATAACCTGTGGGAGCGAGCTTGCTCGCGATAGCGGTGTGTCAGTCGACTTCAATGCTGGCTGATCCGCCGCCATCGCGAGCAAGCTCGCCCCCAGAGGGTTTATGTGTTGTTGTCAGACCTGCTGCGACAGCAACTGCCCATCGGCCATGCGCAGGCGCTTGGACAGGGAGACGGCGAGGGCGCGGATGATCTTGGCGGCGATCTTGGGGGCGTCGTTGAGCATTTTTTCCAGGGAGTCCTTGCCCAGGTTCAGCAACTGGCAATCACTGGCGGCGATGCAACTGGCCGAGCGCCGTTCGCCGTCGAGCACGGCCATTTCACCGAAGGCCCGACCGCTGCGCAGCGTGGCGATGGTCACGGGTTGGCCGTCGGGACCGGTTTTCTGCACGGCCACCTGGCCGGTGTGGATGATGCACATGAAGCTGCCGGCATCGCCCTCGTGGAAAATCGCTTCGCCCTCGGCAATGGCGCTGATGCTGAAGTAGCCCGACGCCGCAGCAAAGTCGACGGGCAGCAACTGGTCGAACAGACCGCAGTCCATCAGCCAGTCACGGATTTCTTTGTTCAGTAAGGTCGGTTCTGACATGTTGGCACGGTCTTTTTCTTGTGTCTGCTACGGGTTTGGATTGAAGAAGAACCCTTGTGGGAGCGAGCTTGCTCGCGATAGCGATGTGTCAGTCAACATCAATACTGACTGATCCGACGCCATCGCGAGCAAGCTCGCTCCCACAATTATCTGATCTGGGATGCCCAGCGCATGGAGCTAAGACCCGGCCATCCCACAGAGTTCCTCAACCCAACCCCAAAACCTTCAAGACAAATGCATATTCGAGCGCTACGTCACGCAATCCCTGGTAGCGCCCGCTCATTCCGCCGTGGCCGGCGCCCAGTTCGGTCTTGAGCAGCAGAGGGTTGTCGTCGGTCTTGGTGGCGCGCAATTTCGCCACCCACTTGGCCGCTTCCCAGTACTGCACGCGACTGTCGTTGTAACCGGCGATCACCAGCAGCGCCGGGTACGCCTGGGCGCGGACGTTTTCGTACGGGGCGTAGGCCCGGATCCGATCATAAACGTCCGGCTCCTCTGGATTGCCCCATTCGTCGTATTCGGTCACGGTCAGCGGCAGGTCCGGGTCGAGCATGGTGTTGAGCACATCGACGAACGGCACCTCGGCAATCGCAACCTTGAACAGCTCCGGGCGTTGATTGAGCACTGCGCCGATCAGCAGGCCACCGGCGCTGCCGCCGCTGATCGCCAGTTGTTCGGCGGTGGTGAAGCCGTTGGCGATCAAATGCTCGGCACAGGCGATGAAATCGCTGAACGTGTTGTGCTTGTGTTCCTGCTTGCCGGCGCGATACCAGGCTTCCCCCAGCTCGCCGCCGCCTCGCACATGGGCGATGGCAAACGCCACGCCGCGGTCGAGCAGGCTCAGCCGCGCATGGGAAAACCACGGGTCGAGGCTTTCGCCGTAAGCGCCGTAGCCGTACAGGTACAGCGGTACCGGCCGGCCGAGGGCTTCGCGCTTGACCACCAGGCTGATGGGCACTTGTGTGCCGTCTGGTGCTGTGGCCCACAGCCGTTGGCTGACGTAGGCATCGGCATCGAACGGCCCCAGTACCGGGGTTTGCTTGAGGACAACCTGTTCGCCGCTGGCCAGGTCCAATTGGCGGATCTGCGCCGGCCGGTTCAGGGCCTCGTAGCGCAGGCGGATGCGATCGCTGGCGAATTCCAGGCTGTTCTGCACATGCAGGCTGTAGGCCGCGTCCGGCAACTGCACCCGATACGCCGGCAAGTCCTGGGGATGCACCTCGATGATCGGCAGGCCGCCCTCACGCAGGCTCAAGGTCATGGCCCTGGCGTTCAGGCTCAGGCCGTCGATCATCACCGTATCGCTGTGGGGGATCAGGTTCTGCCAGTCGGCCTCGGTCGGCGCCACGCCGGTGTCGGCGGCCTGGTACAGGGCGAAGTTGATCCCGTCGCGGTTGCTGCGGATCAACCAGGTCCATTGGCCATCGAGCAGGCCGTGGTCGACGTCGTATTCGTGGTTTTCCAGGCGTGGCGCCAGGCAGGTGAAGGGCTGTTGCGGTTGCGCGGCGTCCAGTACCCAGACTTCGCTGGTGGTCTTGCTGCCCAGGGACAGGATCAGTTGCTTTTCCGAGCTCGAACGATAGCAATGCAGGAAGAAACGCCCGTCCGGCTCATGGAACACTTCTTCGGCGGCGGTGCCGTCCAGGCGATAGCGCCAGAGCTTGTGGGGGCGGTGGGTGTCGTCCAACTCACCAAAAAATAGCGTCAGGCTGTCGTTGGCCCAGGTCATGCTGCCGTCGCAATTGTCGAAGGACAGCTCACTGATCCTGTCGTTGGACAACTCCTTGACGAACAGGGTGTAGATCTCGTCGCCCGTGGTGTCCAGGCTGTAGGCCAGGCGCTGGTGGTCGGGGCTGATGCTGAAGGCGCCCAGGGCAAAGAATTCGCCGCCGGCCAGCGCGTTCGGGTCCAGCAGCAGTTGTTCGTGGCTTTCGTCCACGTTCAGGCTGTCGTCGGCCGGGCGTGGGCAGCGGTAGTGGCGCGGGTATTCGTCACCGGCGGTGGTGCGGGTGTAATACAGGTATGGGCCCCAGGGCGAGGGCAGTGACAGGTCGGTCTCGAGGATCCGGCCCTTGATTTCCTGGAACAGGGTTTCGCGCAATTCGGCCTGATCGGCGAGTTGCGCCTCCTGATAGCGGTTTTCCGCCTTGAGGTAGTCGAGCACGGCGTCGGTGTCGCGCTCCTGCAGCCAGGCGTACGGGTCAACACCGGCGTCCCTGCGGGCAATCGGGGCGTTGGAAACGTGGGCAGATAGGGACATGAAAGGCTCTCGAACGTTGTACGAAAAGGGGCACGCGGCCTGGACAGAACCCACCACACAGGCCATTCGCCAGACGCCGGGGCAGCCTGACGCGCGAAAAGCCGTTACTATAAGCGTCTCTTTGCCTGCCTTGCCATGGACACCATGACCGAGAATGACTATCTGATCGCCTGGGGCCTCTACGCCTTCGCTGCCCTGGGTTGCCTGCTGGTGTGGATGCGCATGACCCGCTGGATGTGGCGCTGGTTGCGCGAACCGCTGCGCTTGCTGATGGCGGTGTTGCTGTTCAGTCCCACCATCGTAGACCCGGTGAAGGACAAAGTCGCCCCGGCCTTGGCCATTGTCGCCCTGGATATCCTGTTCAAGGTCGGCAACAACGTCTGGCGGGCGGCGTCCGATCTGCTCATGTACGGCATGATCGCCTTCGGCCTCTACTTGGTGATCGTGCTGATCCGCTTCCCCATCGAGCGTGCCGCCAACGTGCGCAAGGAACGGGCTGCCGCCGCCAAAGCCGCCGCCGCGGCCGATGAGCCGGAGGACGAACCACCGTTCGGCGTGGCCGGTGATGACCGCTACGGTCGCCCGCCCGTGCCGAGCAACCCCCAGCGTTCGCGTATCGAACCGCGCCTGTAAGCAGGTCTGCCCCTTGAAGCGAGAGTTCGAGCATGTGTGAGTTACTGGGCATGAGCGCCAATGTGCCGACCGACATCGTGTTCAGCTTCACCGGGCTGATGCAGCGCGGTGGCAAGACCGGGCCGCACCGGGACGGGTGGGGCATCGCCTTCTATGAAGGTCGTGGCCTGCGCCTGTTCCAGGACCCGGCCGCCAGCAGCGAATCGGAAGTGGCGAACCTGGTGCAGCGTTATCCGATCAAGAGCGAAGTGGTGATCGGGCATATTCGCCAGGCCAATGTCGGCAAAGTCTGCCTGTCCAACACCCACCCCTTCGTGCGTGAGTTGTGGGGCCGCAACTGGTGTTTTGCCCACAACGGCCAGCTGGCCGATTTCCAACCGGGCGTGAGCTTCTACCGCCCGGTGGGCGACACCGACAGCGAAGCGGCCTTCTGCGATTTGCTCAACCGCGTGCGCCAGGCCTTCCCGGAGCCGGTGGAGGCAGAGCAACTGCTGCCGTCGTTGATCGAGGCCTGCACCGAATACCGCAGCAAAGGCGTGTTCAACTGCCTGCTCAGCGATGGCGACTGGCTGTTCTGCTATTGCTCGACCAAACTGGCCCAGATCACCCGTCGCGCGCCCTTCGGCCCGGCGCGGCTCAAGGACGTGGATGTGATTGTCGATTTCCAGGCGGAGACCACGCCCAACGACGTGGTCACGGTGATCGCCACCGAGCCCTTGACCGAAAACGAAACCTGGACCCGCTACGAACCGGGCCAATGGAGCCTGTGGCGACGCGGCGAATGCGTCAGCCACGGCCGGACCGAATAAGGACGTCACGTTATGTTGCTCAGTTATCTACGGCTGGTGTTGTTCGCGGTGGGCCTGTTGGTTGGAGTCCAGGTGCCGGGCTTCATCAATGATTACGCCAAGCGGGTCGAAGCTCACCTGATCGAGGCGCAGACCGGCCTGCAAGGTTTCCAGGGCACCGCCAATCAGTTCTTCAAGGGCGACATGCAGGCCCTGGTGGCCCATTACCGCGCCAGCGAGGACCCGATCTTTCGCAGCGATGCCGACAGCCTGAACACCTTGCTCGTGCGCCAACAGGCCCTGGACAAGCAATTCCAGGCCATGCAAGGGCCGTGGTACATCCGCCTGCTGCAAGTGGCCCTGGCCGCCGATCCGGACATTCGCAAGGAAACCTGGAACGGCTACAGCTACCAGATCCTGCTGACCCCCGAGGCCATGGTCTGGGGCATCAGCGGCGCGATGTTGCTGTCGTTCGGCCTGGAATGCCTGTTCCGCCTGATCGACTGGGTGGTGCTGGGTGGCAAGCGCCTGCGCCAGGGGCGGCCGATTGAAGAGCGGGATCTGCGGGGGTTGTAAAGCCGCCGCCGGCTTCTGTGGCGAGGGAGCAAGCTCCCTCGCCACAACGGTGTTCAGGCCCTGCGTGTTACCCAATCAAATTTTTCTTATGACCCAGCCAAGGTTTTATTCGTTGGACGGGATCGGCCGCGCGCTCAAGAATCGGGGCAACGGTCTCCACGTCAGCGTCGTCGAGACTCAAAAAAATAAAACCGTGGAGAACCGCCATGAGTGCACCCGACACGCTCGACGTCCCCCAACCCCAGGCCCGTTCTGGCCCGTTCGATTGGTATCGCAACATCAACCAGCAGGAACGTCGCACTTTCTGGAGCTGCAAGATCGGTTACGCCCTGGACGGCATGGACACCCAGATGCTCAGTTTCGTGGTGCCGACCCTGATCGCAATGTGGGGCATCACCACCGGCCAGGCAGGCCTGATCCACACCAGCACCTTGATCGCTTCGGCCATTGGTGGCTGGCTGGCGGGGATTCTCTCCGACCGTATCGGCCGGGTGCGCACCCTGCAACTGACAGTGCTGTGGTTTGCCTTCTTCACTTTCCTGTGCGGCTTTGCCCAGAACTACGAACAACTGTTGATCGCTCGCACATTGATGGGCTTCGGCTTTGGTGGCGAGTGGACCGCCGGTGCGGTGTTGATGGGCGAAGTGATCCGTGCCAAGGATCGCGGCAAGGCCGTGGGCATGGTGCAGTCGGGCTGGGCGCTGGGCTGGGGCCTGACGGCGATCCTGTATGCATTGCTGTTCTCGGTGCTGCCGCCGGAAGACGCCTGGCGTGCACTGTTCATCCTCGGCATCGTGCCGGCGGTGTTCGTGATTTTCGTCCGCCGACTGGTCAAGGATCCGGACGTCTATAAGCAGACCAAGGCCCGGCTGACGCCGGAAAACCCTGCGAAGTTCTACGAGATTTTTGCCCCCGGCATTCTCTTCACCACCCTTCGCGCCTCGCTGCTGACCACCGGTGCCCTGGGCGGTTACTACGCCATCACCTCCTGGCTGCCGACGTTCCTGAAAAATGAGCGCGGCCTGAGTGTATTGAGCACCGGCGGCTACCTGGCGATGGTGATCGTCGGTTCCTACGTGGGTTATGTCATCAGTGCCTATTTGAGTGACATCCTGGGGCGCAAAAAGAACTTCGTCCTGTACGCCGTCGGCTCCTTCACCATCGTCCTGCTGTACACCCAGGTGCCGGTGAGCAATAACGTGATGCTCTGGCTGGGCTTCCCCTTGGGGTTCTTCGCGTCGGGCATGTTCAGCGGCATGGGCTCGTTCCTCACCGAACTGTTTCCTACGCGCATTCGTGGTTCGGGCCAAGGCTTCTGCTACAACATTGGCCGGGCGGTGGCGGCATTGTTCCCGCTGTTGATCGGTATCTTGAGCCAGAAGGTGCCGCTGAGCGTGGGTATCGGGGCGTTCGCAGCGGTGTCCTATGGCGTGGTGATCCTGGCGGCCCTGAGCCTGCCGGAAACCCAAGGCAAGCAGTTGGAAGCCGAGTAACTGATAACCTGTGGGGTATGCCCCACAGTTAAACAAAGAAAGAACCTACAGGAGCGTTCACCGTGAACCGCCTGCTATTGAACTGCGACATTGGCGAAAGCTTCGGCAGCTGGACCATGGGTCTGGACGCCGAGGTGATGCCCTTCATCGATTGCGCCAACATCGCCTGCGGCTTCCACGCTGGCGACCCGAGCATCATGCGCAAGACCGTCAGTCTGGCCCTAAGCCACGGCGTGCGGATCGGCGCGCACCCGGCCTATCAGGACCTGGCGGGCTTCGGCCGCCGTTCCATGGCCTATGGCGCCCAGGAATTGCAGGACTTGCTGCATTACCAGATCGGCGCCCTCGACGGCATCTGCCGGGCTCAGGGCGGGCAGGTGAGCTACGTCAAACCCCACGGCGCGATGTACAACGACATGATGGCCAACCCGGCGCAGCTGCGCGCGGTGATCCAGGCTGTCGCGGCCTATGATCGGCAACTGCCGCTGATGCTCCTGGCGACCCGGGACAACAGCGCCGCCCAGGCCTTGGGTGACGAGTACGGCCTGACCCTGTGGTTCGAAGCCTTTGCCGATCGCGCCTACGACAGTGGCGGCCGCCTGGTTTCGCGGCAAGCGCCGGGCGCGGTGCACCACGATCCCGAGGTCATAATCGGGCAGGCCCTGACCATTGCCCGCGGCGATGCGTTGACCGCCAGTGATGGCAGCGCTTTGCACCTGAAAGCCAATACCTTGTGCGTGCACGGTGACAACGCCAGCTCCGTGGCGGCCGTGCAACGTATCCGCGAAGCCCTGGACCGGCAGCGTGCGCCATGAAACCACGCTTGGAAGTGGTGGCGGTGGACTGCCTGATGGTGCGCCTGTTCGACGAGATCGCCGAGGCCAACATGCCCTGGATGCTCGCCGCCAGCGAGCGCCTGCGAGCGGTGTTTGCCGAACGTCTGATCGATCTGGTGCCGTCCTACACCACCTTGATGGTGCACTACGACTTGCTCGCCCTGGACCCGGCCCAGGCCCGCGCATTGATCGGCGAGGCGCTGCATAACCTCTCCCCGGATGCCCGGTCCGCCGGCCAATGCCACGTGCTGCCGGTGTGGTACGACCTTGGCGTCGGGCCGGAACTGGCACTGCTGGCGAGCCGCAGCGGCTTGACGGTCGCCCAGGTGATCCGTCGCCACAGCGAACGCGAGTACCAGGTGTTTGCCCTGGGTTTCGCGCCCGGCTTCGCCTTCATGGGGCTGGTGGACGAAGCATTGGCTGCACCGCGCCTCGACACGCCGCGCAAGCGCGTGGCCGCGGGCAGTGTCGGCATCGCCGAACGCCAGACCGCGGCGTATCCAGTGGTGTCGCCCGGCGGCTGGAACCTGATCGGTCGCACCCCGGCCAAACTGTTTGATCGTGAGCGCGACGGCTACAGCCTGATGCAGCCGGGGGACACGGTGCGTTTTGCCCCCGTGGACCATGCCGAATTCATCGCGCTGGGTGGCGACGACACACCGCTGGAGACCCAGGCATGAGCCGGTTGTTGATCGAGGCCAGCACACCGCTGTGCCTGTTGCAGGACGCCGGCCGTTTCGGTGTGAGGCACCTGGGCGTGACCCAGGGCGGGGCGGCGGACTGGCTGTCGATGGCCTGGGCCAATTGGATGCTCGGCAATGGCCTGGACGCGGCGGTGGTGGAGATTACCCTCGGCGGCTTTACCGTGGTGGCCGAAGAGGATTGCGTGCTGGCGCTGGCCGGGGCGGACCTGGGCGCGCGAATAGACGGCCAGGGCGTGGCATCGTGGCGCTTCTTCAGCCTGCGCAAGGGCCAGGTGCTGGCGCTCACCCAACCGGTGCTCGGTGCCCGGGCCTACCTGGCGGCCCCTGGCGGTTTCAACGCGCCTGTGGTGCTGGGCAGCCGGGCGACGGTGGTGCGTGAGGAACTCGGAGGCCTGGATGGACGGGGGCGGGCGCTGAGTCGCGGGGCGCACTTGAGCTATTCAGGCACGGCGACGCCTCGGCCCATGCCGCACACGCGGATTCCGGATTTCCAGCAAGCGCAGCCGCTGGACCTGATCCTGGGGGCGCAGAATGGCGTGTTCAGCGGGCAGAGTCTGTTCGACGCGTTCAACACCCCGTGGACGCTGGACAGTCGCGCCGACCGCATGGGCATGCGGTTACTGGGCACGGCGCTGGCGTATCAGGGGGCGGCGATGATTTCCGAAGGAATCCCCTTGGGCGCTGTGCAGGTGCCGCCGGATGGCCAGCCGATCGTGCTGCTTAATGACCGGCAAACCATCGGCGGTTATCCACGCCTGGGCGCCCTGACCCCATTGGCCCTGGCCCGGCTGGCGCAATGCCTGCCGGGGGCGCAGGTGCGGTTGCGGCCGGTGGTGCAGGAGGTTGCGCATCGCCAGCAGGTGGAGTGTCTGCGGGGGCTGTTAAATCGCTAAAAGCATCGCGAGCAAGCTCGCTCCCACAGGGGATCTTCAGTGTGACGAAGATCCAGTGTGGGAGCGAGCTTGCTCGCGATGAGGCCTGAACAGGCAACCAAAATCTTACTTGGACAGAAACCGCATCCCTTCCTCCAACCCCCGCAAGGTCAGCGGATACATCCGGTCTTCCACCAACTCGCGCACGATGTTGGTCGAGGCGGTATAACCCCAGGTGTCCTTGGGGTAAGGATTGATCCAGATGAGCTTCTTGTACTTCTCCATGAAGCGCTGCATCCACACATAACCGGCTTCTTCGTTCCAGTGTTCGACGCTGCCGCCGGCCTGGGTGATTTCATAGGGGGCCATGGCGGCGTCGCCGATGAAGATCACTTTGTAGTCGGCACCGTACTTGTGTAGCAGATCCTGGGTCGAGGTGCGCTCGGAAGTGCGGCGCAGGTTGTTCTTCCACACCGATTCGTAGACGAAGTTATGGAAGTAGAAGTACTCCAGGTGCTTGAACTCGGTCTTGCAGGCCGAGAACAGTTCTTCGCAAACCTTCACGTGGGCATCCATCGAACCGCCGATGTCGAACAGCAGAAGCAACTTGACGGTGTTGCGTCGCTCCGGGCGCATCTGGATGTTCAAGAGGCCGGCGTCCCGGGCGGTGTGGTCGATGGTGCCGTCGATGTCCAGCTCTTCGGCCGCACCCTGGCGGGCAAACTTGCGCAGCCGGCGCAGGGCGATCTTGATGTTGCGGGTGCCCAGTTCCACCTGATCGTCGAGGTTCTTGTACTCGCGTTGGTCCCAGACCTTCACGGCCTTGCCCTGGCGCTTGCCGGCGTCGCCGACCCGAATGCCCTCGGGATTGAAGCCGCCGGAGCCGAACGGGCTGGTGCCGCCGGTGCCGATCCACTTGTTGCCACCGGCATGGCGTTCCTTCTGTTCTTCCAGGCGTTTCTTGAATTCTTCGATCAGCTTGTCCAGGCCGCCCAGGGACTGGATCTGTGCCCGTTCCTCATCGGTCAGCGAGCGTTCGAATT
The DNA here is from genome assembly GCF_900111955.1 of Pseudomonas sp. NFIX10. Taxonomy (NCBI): domain Bacteria; kingdom Pseudomonadati; phylum Pseudomonadota; class Gammaproteobacteria; order Pseudomonadales; family Pseudomonadaceae; genus Pseudomonas; species Pseudomonas sp. NFIX10. The sequence continues at coordinate 30,377 of NZ_FOKH01000042.1, forward strand.
CCTTGCGCAGCCAGTCCTCGGGAATCAGCGCCTGGAGGTGGTCGTCGAGTTTCTCCAGGCCGTTGAAGTAGGCGGCGAACGCCCGGTCGAACTTGTCGAAATGCCGTTCGTCCTTCACCAGGATGGCCCGGGACAGGTAATAGAACTCGTCCATGTCGGCGAAGATCACCCGCTGTTTCAGCGCGTTGATCAGGTCCAGCAGTTCACGCACCGACACGGGCACCTTGGCGGCGCGCATCTCGTTGAACAGGTTAAGCAGCATGGCAATCGCCCTCGCTCTGTTGGACGAAGAGGATCAGCGGGTGCCGCGACGGCTCATGAACGCCAGGCGCTCGAGCAGTTGCACGTCCTGCTCGTTCTTGACCAGGGCGCCGGCCAGTGGCGGGATGGCCTTGGTCGGATCACGCTCGCGCAGCACCGCTTCGCCGATATTGTCGGCCATCAGCAGCTTGAGCCAGTCCACCAGTTCGGAAGTGGAGGGCTTTTTCTTCAGGCCTGGCACCTTGCGCACGTCGAAGAACACGTCCAGCGCTTCGCTGACCAGGTCCTTCTTGATGTCCGGGTAATGCACATCGACGATTTTCTGCAGCGTGACGCGGTCAGGGAAGGCGATGTAGTGGAAGAAGCAGCGACGCAGGAAGGCGTCCGGCAGTTCCTTTTCGTTGTTGGAGGTAATGATGATGATCGGGCGCTGCTTGGCCTTGATGGTTTCGTCGGTCTCGTAGACGTAGAACTCCATCTTGTCGAGTTCCTGCAGCAGGTCGTTGGGGAACTCGATGTCGGCCTTGTCGATTTCGTCGATCAGCAGGATCACCCGCTCCTCGGACTCGAACGCTTCCCAGAGCTTGCCCTTCTTCAGGTAGTTGCGCACATCGTGGACCTTGTCCACGCCCAGTTGCGAGTCCCGCAGGCGGCTGACCGCGTCGTACTCGTACAGGCCCTGGTGAGCCTTGGTGGTGGACTTGATGTGCCAGGTGATCAGGCGCGCGCCGAAGGACTCGGCCAGTTGTTCGGCCAGCATGGTCTTGCCGGTGCCCGGTTCGCCCTTGACCAGCAACGGCCGCTCCAGGGTAATGGCGGCGTTCACGGCCAGTTTCAGGTCATCGGTGGCCACGTAAGCGCTGGTGCCTTCGAACTTCATCTGCAATTCCTCGAACGGTGTCGCCGGCCTGGCGAGGCGGGGCGCACGAAATAGATATCGTGCCCGACTATAACGCGAGGCCCCGCCGACTGTGAACGCAGACGCTGTATTCAGTCTCTGAATGGGGCGTCACATGTTGACTCAGTCTAGGCTGCTTGCCAGTATTGCATATCGCCAATTTGGCGATATGTTTGGTGCATGTCCACTAAATATCGATTTAAAAATACTTACCGCATTCAACTGCGTGAACGAGACCATCCACCGCCCCATGTTCACCTGACGGGTGGTGGGGTGGATGTGATGTTGAGCCTGGAAACGGTGGAAGTGATGATGGGCCGTGCGCCGCCGTTGATCATTCAGGAAGCGCTGGACTGGGTCAGGGTCCACCAGGCGCAACTGTTGGAGGATTGGAAACGATGTTACCCATGAAACGGCCGCGGCTATTGGCCGTGCAGGCCTTATTACCGTTCAGCCTTGAACTGACGTTCATCGACGGGCAGCAATTGACGCTGGACTTGAGTGCCGACGTGCAACGTTACCCAGGCTTGCAGCCTTTGCTGAAAGAGGCTGCGTTTGGAGGTGCGAGCCTGGGGGATGATGGTTGGAGCGTGGAATGGCCCGAACTGGATATCCAGATCGGTGCCGATACCTTGTATCTGGATGCGCTGGCGCAGAATGCCGTGGATGAAAATACCCGTATCTTCATCGATTGGCGTGCCCGTACCGGCCTGCCGTTGAACAAGGCAGCCGAAGCCCTCGGGGTCAGCACTCGCAGCATCACTCGCTATAGCAGCGGGCGCGAGGCTGTACCTCGTTCGCTGGCCCTCGCGTGCTTGGGATGGGACTCGCTGCAACGTGGCGCGGGCATCGCGGCGGCGGAACCGATCGGCCGCTACACCGTCACGCGCAAACCCTAGTCGGTCGAAGGCGGTGGCTGTTCATAACGGGCGTTGAACGCCTGGACGAAACCGTTGCGCAGGATCTGCAGGAAAGCTTCGAAGGCGCTGATGTTCTGCTGGTGGACATTGCCGCTGAGTTCCACCCGGGTGGCGAACTGGTTCTTGCGCTGATTCTTGAGGGCCGTTTCGCCTGTGCCGACCAGCGCTTCCCAGACCGAGCGGAAGATGTTCTTGTTCTTGTTTTCCACGTCCTGCTGCCAATCGAAGACGTCGACGTCACGCAGCAGCGGCTTGATATAGCCGCTGAGTCGGGCGTTGTCGGCTTCGGCCTCGACCACCAGGTCGCCGTGGCCGGCATTGAAATCGAACTTGCCATAGGCTGCGGCGAAGTCGTTCAGGCGCTTGAGTTCGATGTTCGTGGCCCGCAGGCGGAAGTCGAAGTCCTCGAAGTCGCTCAACGGGTCAAAGGTAGCCTGCATTTCCAGGGGCGCATGTTCGGCCACCAGGGCCTTGCCCTCGAAGCGGGCATCGCGCTTGCCCTCGGTGTCGACCACGTTGGTCAGGTTATAGAAGTTGGCGTTGACGTCGGTGGCCCGCAGGTTGACCGGTGGCTTGGAGTTGAAGTTGCGGAAGGTGACCTTGCCGTCCCTGATTCGCACTTCGTTGAGGGTAATGGGCAGCAACTTACTCAATTGCTCCCGCCAGTTGGTGCCTTGGCCGGTCTGGGAGTTCTGCCGGTTGGTCCCGCCGTCGACGAAGTTCACTTCGGGGCGGGTGAATTGCGCCTCGGCCACCACGGCATGGTCATACCACAACGAATGCCAACTGACCGACAGGTCGACCAGGGGGGCGTCGACGAACGGTACCGGGACCTTGCCGTCGACCTTGACGATCTTCAGGCCGTTGATCCGGTAGGCCCCGCGCCAGAGGGCCAGGTCCACGTCGGCAACCTGGCCGCGATAATCGCCCATTTCGGCCAGCTTGTCGTTGAGGTAGTTGCGCACCAGGTAGGGCAAGGTGAAGTGCAGGATTACCAACACCGCAACGATGGCGGCGAGCCCCCACAATGGCCAGCTGTATCGACGCTTCATGTCCATCAGTCTCCAGCGCTGTTAAAGCCATTGACTGTCGTAGTGGTGGGAACGTTCGGTGCAACTGGACGCCCGTGGGCAACAGGCATACCTTTAAAGGCTTAAATTCTCGTCGCATCAAGGACCCAGTCATGAGTCGTATATTCGCTGACAACGCCCATTCCATCGGCAATACGCCACTGGTACAGATCAACCGCATTGCGCCGCGCGGTGTGACCATCCTGGCCAAGATCGAGGGGCGCAACCCAGGGTATTCGGTCAAGTGCCGGATCGGCGCGAACATGATCTGGGACGCTGAAAGCTCGGGCAAACTCAAGCCGGGCATGACCATCGTCGAACCGACCTCGGGCAACACCGGGATCGGCCTGGCGTTCGTGGCCGCCGCCCGTGGCTACAAACTGATGCTGACCATGCCGGCCTCCATGAGCATCGAGCGCCGCAAGGTGCTCAAGGCCCTGGGGGCGGAGCTGGTGCTCACCGAACCGGCGAAGGGCATGAAGGGGGCCATCGAGAAGGCCGCCGAGATCCTGGCCAGCGACCCTTCCAAATACTTCATGCCGCAGCAGTTCGATAACCCGGCGAACCCGGCGATCCACGAAAAGACCACCGGCCCGGAAATCTGGAACGACACCGACGGCGCGGTGGATGTGCTGGTGGCGGGCGTGGGCACCGGCGGAACCATTACCGGGGTTTCGCGGTATATCAAGAACACCTGTGGCAAACCGATCCTGTCGGTGGCGGTCGAACCTGAGGTTTCGCCAGTGATCACCCAGGCGATGGCGGGCCATGAGATCAAGCCCAGCCCCCACAAGATCCAGGGAATCGGTGCCGGGTTCGTGCCGAAGAACCTCGACCTGTCGATCGTCGACCTGGTCGAGCGGGTCACTGACGAGGAGTCCAAGGCCATGGCCCTGCGCTTGATGCAGGAGGAGGGCATCCTCTGCGGGATTTCCTGCGGGGCGGCGATGGCCGTGGCTGTGCGCCTGGCGGAAAAACCGGAAATGCAGGGCAAGACCATCGTCGTGATCCTGCCGGATTCGGGCGAGCGGTACTTGTCGAGTATGTTGTTCAGTGATTTGTTTACCGAGCAGGAGACTCAGCAGTGATCGTGAATTCACAGGTGTCGCGAGACGCTTTTGTAGGTTGAATGATTGTTCGATACGTCAGCCAAGGTTCAGGCGGCGCATGTTAGAAAGTGTTTATTGCGTTTCGCTCAATACAGAATGTCGCGTCAGACGGTTTTTACTCGGGCCATTAGGGATTAACATGGCCCCGGCTACGTCGGGCAGTAGGCGTCGCGTCAGTTGTTTTTGGACAAGGAGTTGTAAAAATGACCGTTTCGTTTGTCGCCAAGGCCTTGGTGTTGCTGCTGTTTCTGGGCAGTACGCTTTATGTGCATTTGCGTGGCAAGGCACGCTTGCCGGTATTGCGCCAATTCGTCAATCACTCGGCGCTGTTCGCCCCCTATAACGCCTTGATGTACCTGTTCTCCGGCGTGCCTTCGAAGCCTTACCTGGATCGCAGCAGATTCCCCGAGCTGGATGTGCTCAAGGACAACTGGCAGGTCATTCGCGACGAGGCCATGCATTTGTTCGACGAGGGTTACATTCGTGCCGCCGAGAAGAATAACGACGCCGGGTTCGGCTCGTTCTTCAAGAAGGGGTGGAAGCGTTTCTACCTCAAGTGGTACGACAAACCGCTGCCGTCGGCCGAGTTGCTCTGCCCCAGGACGGTCGAGCTGGTCAGTCGAATTCCCAACGTCCGGGGCGCGATGTTTGCCCTGTTGCCCGGTGGCAGCCATCTGAATCCACATCGAGACCCCTTCGCCGGTTCGTTGCGTTATCACCTGGGGCTGTCCACGCCCAATTCCGATGACTGCCGGATCTTCGTCGATGGTCAGATCTACGCCTGGCGCGACGGCGAAGACGTCATGTTCGATGAAACCTATGTGCACTGGGTCAAGAACGAAACCCCACAGACCCGCGTAATCCTGTTCTGCGATGTCGAGCGGCCCCTGAAAAGCCGGCTGATGACCCGCCTCAACCGCAGCATCAGCGCGTTTCTCGGCCGCGCCACCGCGCCGCAGAACCTGGAGGATGAACACGTCGGCGGCATCAACCGGGCCTATGCCTGGAGCAAGACGTTCAGTGACGGCATCAGCGGCCGGGTCAAGCAGTTCAAACGCAAGCATCCCAAGGCCTACCGGGTGATGCGGCCGGTGTTGGCGGTGGTGGTGCTGACGGCGCTTGGCTATTGGTTGTTCGTTTAACCATTGCGTAGTCCATCGAGTGCTGGTTATAGTCAGCGCTCTTCGGGTTTTCGAACCCACTCTTCAAGAGATCGGCTCATGCCTGCATCCCCTGTCATCGCGGTCGTGGTTCCAGCGTTCAACGCTGGCGTCGTGCCGTGTGGGAATCAGCAGCCTGTGCAGATCGGTCAATACCCCCCACCTGTCAGTCGCTCATCGGTGTACGCCGTCGTATCACCGCCGGGTGTTGGCATCCAGGGCTGATCGGCAACGGTTGCCATCCCCTGTGCCCGCCTGAAAAAACGACTGGATTTCAGCTTCGGCTGAGTTGGCTTTTTGCCTGACTACAGGTGGTATCCATGTTTTCCCTTTCCAAAAACGCCTTATTGGCGGCGGCTTCCACGAGCCTGTTCGTTTTGCTGTGGAGCAGCGGGGCGATCTTTTCCAAGCTGGGCCTGGCCCACGCTTCCCCCTTCGCCTTTTTGCTGATCCGTTTTGCCATCGCGCTGTTCGCGTTGGTGCTGTTGATACCCATGCTCAAGTTCAAGCTGCCCAAGACCGGCAAGCCGATGCTGTACGCGGTGACCACCGGGCTGGTGCTGCTGGGCGCCTATCAGATTTTTTATCTGCTGGCGCTGCAAATGAGTGTCACGCCCGGGGTCATGGCCACCCTGATGGGCGTGCAACCGATCCTGACCGTGGTGCTCATGGAACGTCAGCGCTCCTGGTCGCGGATGTTCGGCCTGGTGCTGGGCCTGGTCGGGTTGGTCATGGTGGTGTACCAGGGCATCGGCCTGGCCGGCATGTCCCTGGCGGGGATGGTGTGCGGGTTGCTGGCACTGGTGAGCATGACGGCCGGTTCCATCATGCAGAAGCGCATCACCGATAACCCACTGGGCACGCTGCCGGTGCAATACCTGGCCGGGTTGGTGTTGTGCGCGGTGTTCGTGCCGTTCCAGCCGTTTCACTTCGAATACAGCACGGGGTTCTTCGTGCCGGTGTTGTGGATGGGGCTGGTGGTGTCGGTACTGGCGACGTTGCTACTGTACCGTTTGATTGCCCGTGGCAACCTGGTCAATGTCACCAGCCTGTTCTACCTGGTGCCGGCGGTGACGGCGATCATGGACTACCTGGTGTTCGGCAACCGGCTGGCGTTGTTGAGCTTGCTGGGGATGGCGCTGATCATCGTGGGGTTGGTGTTCGTGTTTCGTAAGAGCCGCTAGCCCTTAGCTGTTCGCTGGTTGTACCACCGCCATCGCGAGCGAGCTCGCTCCCACAGGGTTATGCGCAGCCCTCTGTGGGAGCGAGCTTGCTCGCGATGGCCTATTCAGCCACACCGATGAACTACCGGGCAGACGCTTCAGCCGGTTTCACCACCCCAGGTTTCAACACCAGCCACAACGCCGCCGCAATCAACACCCCGCCATACAAATGCGCCATCCCCAACGGCTCATCCAGCAGCAACGCCCCCCACAACACGCCGAACGGCGGGATCAGGAACGTCACGGTCATGGATTTGACCGGGCCGATGGAACTGAGCAAGCGGAAGTAAAGAATGTACGCCAGGGCGGTGCACACCAGGCCCAGGCCCAGCAGTGACAACCAGACGCTCCAGCCACCCCAACTGGCCGGCGGCTGGCTGATGACGCCGTAACCAAACAGCGGCAGCAAAAACACCGTGGCACCGAACATGCTGCCCAGGGCGGAGAGGCGGCTGTCCAGGCCTCCTTGGTGATCGAGCCAGCGCCGGGTGAGGAAACCGGCAAAGCCGTAGCAGGTCGTGGCCAGCAGGCAGGCGAGGGCGCCCATCAACAGTTGCAGGTCGAAGGCCACCGGGCCGGCGCGGGTCAGGATGCCAACGCCGAGCAGCCCCAGGAAGACACCGCTGACCTTGGCCAGGGTCAGTTGTTCGCTGAAGAACAAGCCGCCGATCAACACCCCCATCAATGGCGTGGTGGCATTGAAAATCGCCGAATAACCGGCCGGCAGCACCTGGGCCGCCAGCGAATAAAAGGTGGCCGGAATCCCTGAGTTGATCAGGCCCAGCACCATCACGACTTTGAGCTTGCCGCGAAAATTCCAGTCGACGCGCATCAGGGCCAGGATCACCAGCAGCCCGACGAAGGCGATGGACACGCGAAAGAAAGCCGTGGGGATTGGGCCGATGACGGGGGCGATGATGCGCATGAACAGGAAGCTGGCCCCCCAGATGGCGGCCAATGACAGTAAACGCAGGATGTCGACGAGGTTCACGAGCCACTCCTTCCTTGATGGGGTGGCAAGTGTCGCCGCCCGGCATGGCGATGGCAATGGTTGCGTTGGCGCGTGATTGGCCTCTAAGCTCAGTCGCCAATAACAAGCATGACCCGCCGAGGTTTACCCTATGCCGCAGCCATGGCCCGCCCTCGAAATCGCCCGTTCGATCCTCGACGGCTTCGACGATTATCGTGAGCATTTCCGGCAGATCACCGACGGCGCTCGCGCCCGGTTCGAGCAGGCCCTGTGGCTGGAGGCCCAAGCGGCGTCGGCGGCGCGGATCAATTTGTATGAAGAAAAAGTCTTCGAAACCGTCGCCAGGCTGCACAAGGCCTTCGATGACGAAACACTGATGGAGGTGGGCTGCTGGCCGCTGGTCAAAAGCGCCTACATCAGCCTGATCGACCTGCGCTTCGACGATGAACTGTCGGAAACCTGGTACAACTCGATCTTCTGCGGGCTGTTCAGCCACGACCTGATCAGCGATGGCACCATGTTCATCCACACCACCCGGCCCAGCCTGCGCCGGGCCCGTGCCGCCCAGACCCGCACCTACAAGCCCCAGGGGCAGTTGGACCGGATGCTGGCCAGCGTGTTCGCCGATTACCGGTTCAGCGAGGACTACGGCGACCTGCCAGGCGATCTGCAGCGCCTCGAAGCGCAGCTGCGCGAGAACCTGCCGGACTGGGTCTGCAAGGACCCGGAACTGACGGTGGAGTTGTTTTCCTCGGTGCTCTACCGCAACAAGGGCGCCTACCTGGTGGGCCGGATCTTTACCCGCGACGACCAATGGCCGCTGGTGATCCCGCTGCTGCACCGTGAGGGCCGGGGTATCCAGATCGATGCGCTGATCACCGACGAGGCGCAGGTGTCGATCATCTTCTCGTTCACCCGCTCGTACTTCATGGTGGACGTGCCGGTGCCGGCGGAATTCATCGGCTTTCTCAAGCGCATCCTGCCGGGCAAGCACATCGCCGAGTTGTACACCTCCATCGGCTTCTACAAGCACGGCAAGTCCGAGTTCTACCGGGCGCTGATCAACCACCTGGCGAACACCGACGACCAGTTCATCATGGCCCCCGGCGTGCGCGGGATGGTCATGAGCGTATTCACGCTGCCGGGCTTCAACACGGTGTTCAAGATCATCAAGGACCGCTTCTCGCCGTCGAAAAACGTCGACCGGGCCACGGTGATCGAGAAGTACCGACTGGTGAAAAGCGTCGACCGGGTCGGACGTATGGCCGATACCCAGGAGTTCGCCGATTTCCGCTTTCCCCTGAGCAAGTTCGAGCCGGCCTGCCTGGAGGAACTGTTGGAAGTGGCGCCGTCCACGGTGTCGGTGGAAGGCGAGACGGTGCTGATCCGGCACTGCTGGACCGAACGCCGGATGACGCCCCTGAACCTCTACCTGGAAAACGCCAACCCGGACCAGGTGCGCGAGGCGCTGGAAGACTACGGTCTGGCGATCAAGCAACTGGCGGCGGCCAATATCTTCCCCGGCGACATGCTGCTCAAGAACTTCGGCGTGACCCGCCACGGTCGCGTGGTGTTCTACGACTACGATGAAATCTGCTTCCTCACCGAAGCCAATTTCCGCCACATCCCCGAGCCCCGTACCCCGGAGGATGAAATGGCCTCCGAGCCCTGGTATTCCATCGGGCCGCTGGACGTGTTCCCCGAAGAATTCCCACCGTTCCTGTTCGCCGACGCCGGACAGCGCAAGCTGTTCGACCAGTTGCACGGCGAGCTGTACAACGCCGACTACTGGAAAAGCCTGCAAGAGGCGATCCGGGCGGGGAAGGTGATCGATGTGTTCCCGTATCGGCGCAAGGACCTGGACAACGAATAACCGCCAGGCTCCCTTGCCACAAAAGCAGCCTTGACGCAAATCCCCTGTGGGAGCGAGCTTGCTCGCGATAGCGGTATCTCAGTCAACATCAATGCAGTCTGAACCACCGCCATTGCGAGCAAGCTCGCTCCCACCAGGGTGTGGCGGGTGGGCTGCTTTGCGTGTTCGGCGCAATGGTCGCAAATCTGCGACAATCCGCCCCTGCATAAACCGACGACCCTTGCGTACCTGATGACTGACCAAGCCCCCGCTATCGACAAGCTGCTGAAAAACCTCGACCACGCCATGCTCGCCGACCGTCACCGGTTGCGGCGCCAGTTGCTCGAGCTGCGCAAGAAACCCGACGAGGCCAAGCTGGCCCAGTGGGTGACGCGCATGCAGGCGTCGTGCGACCAGGTGCTGGCGCGCAAGGCGAGCCTGCCGGTGATCCGCTATGACGACAATCTGCCGATCGCCGCCAAGCGCGACGAAATCAAGGAGGCGTTGCTCAAGCACCAGGTGCTGATCATCGCCGGCGAGACTGGCTCGGGCAAAACCACGCAGTTGCCGAAGATCTGCCTGGAAATCGGTCGTGGCCAGCACGGCTTGATCGGCCACACCCAACCGCGCCGGATCGCCGCCCGCAGCGTCGCAAGCCGTGTCGCCGAAGAACTGGCCACGCCGTTGGGGGCGCTGGTGGGTTATCAGGTGCGCTTCGAGGACCAGAGCGACGCCAACACCCTGATCAAGCTGATGACCGACGGTATCCTGCTGGCCGAGACCCAGAATGACCGCTACCTCGAGCGCTACGACACGATCATCGTCGACGAAGCCCACGAACGCAGCTTGAACATCGACTTCCTGCTCGGCTACCTCAAGACCCTGCTGCCGCGTCGCCCGGACCTGAAAGTCATCATCACCTCGGCGACCATCGACCTGGAGCGCTTTTCCAAGCACTTCGACGACGCGCCGATCGTGGAAGTCTCGGGTCGCACCTTCCCGGTGGAAACCTGGTATCGCCCGCTGACCCTGGAGCAGGACGAGGAGGGCAACCGGGTCGAGGACGATTTGACCGTTGACCAGGCGATCCTCGCCACTCTCGATGAAATCGCCGCCTACGAGCGTAGCGAGCGCCGCAGTCCTGGGGATGTGCTGGTGTTTCTGCCGGGCGAGCGGGAGATTCGCGACGCGGCGGAGATGCTGCGCAAGGCCCAGCTCAAACACACCGAGATCCTGCCGCTCTATGCGCGCTTGTCGCCGGCCGAACAGCAGCGGATCTTCCAGTCCCACCCAGGCCGGCGCGTGGTGCTGGCGACCAACGTCGCCGAAACCTCGCTCACCGTGCCGGGTATCCGCTACGTGATCGACAGCGGTACCGCGCGCATCAGCCGCTACAGCTACCGGGCCAAGGTCCAGCGCCTACCCATCGAAGCCATTTCCCAGGCCAGCGCCAACCAGCGCAAGGGTCGTTGCGGGCGGGTCGAGCCGGGGATTTGCGTGCGGTTGTACAGCGAGGAAGATTTTCTTGGGCGGCCGGAGTTCACCGATCCCGAGATCCTGCGCACCAACCTGGCGGCGGTGATCCTGCAGATGCTGCACCTGCGCCTCGGCGAGATCACCGATTTCCCGTTCATCGAACCGCCGGACGGCAAAGCCATCAGCGACGGTTTCAACCTGCTGCAAGAACTCTCGGCGGTGGACCGCAACAGTCAGCTGACCCCGCTCGGCCGGCAATTGGCGCGCTTGCCGGTGGACCCGCGCATGGGCCGCATGCTGCTGGAAGCGGCGAAGCTGGGCAGCCTGCAGGAAGTGTTGATCGTCGCCAGCGCCATGTCGATCCAGGACCCGCGCGAACGTCCGCCGGAGCGTCAGCAGGCGGCCGACCAGGCCCACGCCCAGTGGAAGGATCCGGATTCGGACTTCGCCGGGCTGGTCAACCTGTGGCGCGGTTTCGAAGAGCAGCGCCAGGCCTTGACCGCCAGCCCGCTGCGTAACTGGTGCCGCAAGAATTTCCTCAATTACCTGCGCCTGCGCGAATGGCGTGATTCCCATCGCCAGTTGAGCCTGATCTGCCGCGACATGCAGTTGAGCCTCAACAAGGACCCGGCCGACTACCCGAAACTGCACAAAGCGGTGCTCTCGGGCCTGCTCAGTCAGATCGGTCAGAAAACCGAAGACGGTGATTACCTCGGTGCTCGCCAGCGGCGGTTCTGGGTCCACCCCTCGTCGGGCCTGGGCAAGAAGCGGCCGCAGTGGCTGATGACCGCCGAGTTGGTGGAAACCACCAAGTTGTACGCGCGCATGGTGGCCAAGATCGAGCCGGACTGGATCGAACCGCTGGCCGGACACCTGATCAAGAAAAACCACTTCGAACCCCATTGGGAGAAGAAGCGCGGGCAAGTGGTGGCCTATGAGCAGATCACCCTGTTCGGGCTCATCGTCGTCGGCCGGCGGCCGGTGCACTACGGTCCGGTGGACCCGGTGGTGTCCCGTGAGCTGTTCATTCGCGAGGCGCTGGTGCGCGGCGAGATCCAGTCCAAGGCCAAGTGCCTGGGCGCCAATACCCGCTTGCTGGAGCAACTCGACGAACTGGAAGCCAAGGCCCGCCGCCGCGACATCCTGGCGGACGAAGAAACCCTGTTTGCGTTCTACGATGCGCGCTTGCCGGCCGAGATTCACCAGACCGCGACGTTCGACAGTTGGTATCGGATCAACAGCCAGAAAGACCCACAGTTGCTGATCATGCGTGAAGAAGACGTGCTCGCCCGCGAAGCCAGTGAAGTCACCGCAACGCATTACCCGGACACTTTGCGCGTCGGCGACCTGACCTTGCCGCTGAGCTACCACTTCGAGCCCAACCATCCCCGCGACGGCGTGACCTTGCGCGTGCCGGCGCCGTTGTTGCCGATGCTGCCGCCGGAGCGCCTGGAATGGCTGGTGCCGGGGATGATCGAGGCCAAGTGCATCGCCCTGGTGCGCAACCTGCCCAAGGCCTTGCGCAAGAACTTCGTGCCGGTACCGGACTTCGTCAAGGCCGCGCTGCAACGCATCACTTTTGCCGAAGGTTCGTTGCCCCAAGCCCTGGGCCGTGAGCTGCTGCGCATGACCGGTGCGCGGGTCAGCGACGAAGCCTGGGCGGAAGCCGCGCAGCAGGTGGAAAGCCACTTGCGCATGAACCTGGAAATTGTCGACGGCCAGGGCAAGTTCCTCGGCGAGGGCCGTGACCTGGCCGAGCTGACAGCACGCTTTGCCGAGGCCAGCCAGGCGGCCTTGGCCGTGCCGCAAACGGCGAAAAGCCAGGCACCGGTGGAAGCGAAGGTCTTCGCGCCGGTGGCCGAGAAAACCCAGCAGAAGATCGCCGGCCTGTCGATGACGGTCTATCCGGCGCTGGTGGAAGAGGGTGGCGTGGTCAAAGAAGGACGTTTCCCGACTCCGGCCGAAGCCGAATTCCAGCATCGCCGCGCCTTGCAGCGCTTGCTCATGCAGCAATTGGCCGAATCGGCCAAGTTCCTGCGGGGCAAGCTGCCGGGGCTGACGGAGCTGGGCCTGCTGTACCGCGACTTGGGCCGCATCGACGGCTTGGTGGAAGACATCCTGCTCGCCAGCCTCGACAGCTGTGTGCTCGAAGGTGAAGCGAGCCTGCCCCGCGACGGCGCCGCCCTCGCTGCCCTGGCCGAGCGCAAGCGCGGCGGCTGGACCGAACACGCCGAACGCCTGGCGAAGCTGACCCTGGACATCCTCAAGCTCTGGCATGGCCTGCAAAAACGCTTCAAGGGCAAGATCGACCTGGCCCAGGCCGTGGCGCTGAATGACATCAAGCAGCAGCTCAGTCACCTGGTGTACCCGGGCTTCGTGCGGGAAACCCCGCATCAGTGGCTCAAGGAGTTGCCGCGCTACCTCAAGGCCATCGAGCAACGCTTCGAGAAGCTGGGCAGCCAGGTGCAGAAGGACCGGGTCTGGAGCGGCGAACTGTCGAACCTCTGGGCCCAATACCAGGCCCGCGCCAGTAAACACGCCCAGGAAGGCAAGCGCGACCCGCAACTGGAACTGTACCGTTGGTGGCTGGAGGAATACCGGGTGTCACTGTTCGCCCAGCAACTGGGGACCAAGGTGCCGATTTCCGACAAGCGCCTGGGCAAGCAGTGGGGGTTGGTGGAGGGGTGATGGTCAAGGCCACCAAACCCTTGTGGGAGCGAGCTTGCTCGCGATTGCGTTGAATCAGTCAACATCAATGCAGGCTGAACCACCGCTATCGCGAGCAAGCTCGCTCCCACAGGTTTTGTGTCGTCAGTAAGGGAGAATGGGCCAAACCCCAGCGTTTATGGCAAACTTCGCGCCTATAAATGCCGGTTCCGTGGTTTTGAGCTTCAAGGCCACGGGCGGATCCGGAATAAAGCGATGCCAGGGCTGCTTCCCCGGATGGGAAAAGTCCCATTGTGTATTGGTACGTCGGTGCCAATACTTTCTGCCTGAACAGATCAGAGACACGACCCATGCATAACGTCGTCATCAGCGGCACCGGCCTGTACACCCCGGCCAACAGCATCTCCAACGAAGAGCTGGTGCAATCTTTCAATACCTATGTCGCGCAATTCAACGCCGACAACGCCGATGCCATCGAGCGCGGTGAAGTCGAGGCATTGACCGAATCCAACGCCGCGTTCATCGAAAAGGCCTCGGGCATCAAGAGCCGCTTTGTCATGGACAAGGACGGCATTCTCGATCCGCAACGCATGACTCCACGCCTGCCCGAGCGCTCCAACGACGAGTGGTCGGTGCTCTGCGAAATGGCCGTCGGCGCTGCGAAGCAGGCCCTGGAGCGCGCCGGCCGCACCGCCGCCGACATCGACGGTGTGATCGTCGCCTGTTCCAACCTGCAGCGTGCCTACCCGGCCATCGCCATCGAAGTCCAGGAAGCCCTGGGCATCGAAGGTTTCGGTTTCGACATGAACGTGGCCTGTTCCTCGGCGACCTTCGGTATCCAGGCCGCGGCCAACAGTGTGCAACTGGGTCAGGCCCGGGCGATCCTGATGGTCAACCCGGAAGTGTGCACCGGCCACCTGAACTTCCGTGACCGCGACAGCCACTTCATCTTCGGCGACGCGGCCACCGCCGTGATCATCGAGCGGGCGGACCTGGCGACCTCGCCGTACCAGTTCGACGTGGTCAGCACCAAGCTGCTCACCAAGTTTTCCAATAACATCCGCAACAACTTCGGCTTCCTCAACCGCGCCGCCGAAGAGGGCATCGGCAGCCGCGACAAGTTGTTCGTCCAGGAAGGCCGCAAAGTGTTCCGCGACGTTTGCCCGATGGTGGCCGAACTGATCGGTACCCATCTGGAAGAAAACCAGCTGAACGTTGGCGACGTGAAACGCTTCTGGCTGCACCAGGCCAACTTGAGCATGAACCACCTGATCGTGCGCAAACTGCTGGGACGCGAAGCCACCGAAGCGGAAGCCCCCGTGATTCTCGACCGCTACGCCAACACCAGTTCGGCCGGTTCGGTGATCGCGTTCCACAAATACCAGGATGACCTGCCCAGCGGCTCGGTCGCCGTCCTCAGTTCCTTCGGTGCCGGTTATTCGATTGGCAGCGTGATTTTGCGTAAGCATTGATCTGGTCTGGCTCAGCTTTGATCTGTGCCTTTTCAGTTTCTATCTGGGCTGGTTCAGCTTTTGTGGCGAGGGAGCTTGCTCCCGCTGGGCTGCGCAGCGGCCCCAGGATTTTGCGGTTGCTGCGCAACCGAGCGGGAGCAAGCTCCCTCGCCACAGAAAAATCATCAGCCCTTCCAGACAATGGGATGTTGAATGACGGTCACCGACGACACCCTCCTGCTCCAACGCCTCCTGGCCGGTGAGCAGCAGGCCTACAGGGAACTGGTCAGCGCCTACCAGAGCCCGATGCGTGCCGTGGCCTATGCCATCGTCGGCAGTCGCCATGTCGACGAAGTGGTGCAGGACGCCTGGCTGTCCGTGGTGCGCAATCTCAGTGGTTTCCAGGGGCGCTCCAGCCTCAAGACCTGGCTGTTGACTATCACGGCGAACGCCGCCAAGGGTCGCTACAAGCAGAACCGGCGGGAAGTGCTGCTCGATGATCTCCCGGCCCCCCACGGCACCCTCGGCGATGACCGTTTCGCCGCTGACGGCCATTGGCTGCTGGCGCCGTTCGCCTGGCACCAGGACACGCCCGAAGCGCTGCTCACGATGAGTGAATTGCGTGATTGCCTGGAGCACACGTTGCTCAGCCTGTCGGAACTGCAAGGCAGCGTGCTGACCCTGCGGGAACAGCAGGATCTGGAGCTGGACGAAATCTGTAATCTGCTGGGTATTTCACTCTCCAATGTACGTGTGCTGTTGCATCGTGCCCGACTGAAGGTCTTCGCGACTGTTGAACATTTCGAGGAAACCGGCGAATGCTGACCTGCAAGGAACAAGTGGCGCGCTCCAGCGATTATCTCGATGGACAGTTGAGTTTTCGTGAACGCCTGATGGTGCGTCATCACTTGATGTTCTGCCCCAATTGCCGACGTTTCATCCGTCAGATGCGCCTGATGCAGGCGACCCTCAAAAAACTGCCGCAACCACCGATTCCCGACCTGGATCACCTCGCCGAGAAACTCGCCGCCGAGCGTCGCAAAAACATCCGCTGACACCTGAGACATCACCCCCTCCCACAAGGGGCTTGCCGTTGTGCTGGTTATTCCCATTCGAAGTAAAAAGTTCCGCTGTCATAAAATCTTTATGTGATAGCAACTCGCCTGACACAACCGGTCGCCAACATCCCCTCCCAACACCAGCGGGCCCAGTTCCGCGTGTTTTCTAACGCATAGACTACCAACAGGGGAATTCTTCGATGATCCGTAAGCACTTCGCAGGTGTTGCCGCCAGCGCACTGGCAATGGCAGTAACCGCCCAGGCTTTCGCCGGCACCGTCACCACCGATGGCGCCGATATCGTGGTCAAAACCAAGGGCGGCCTCGAGGTCGCTACCACGGACAAAGAGTTCAGCTTCAAGCTCGGCGGTCGTTTGCAGGCTGACTACAGCCAGTTTGATGGGATCTACACCGACAACGGCAAATCGGCCGACGCTGCTTACTTCCGTCGCGCTTTCCTGGAGTTGTCCGGCGTGCTGTACACGGATTGGGCCTACACCATCAACTACGACATGTCCCACAACACCGGCGACTCCGACAACGGCTACTTCGACGAAGCGTCCCTGGCCTACAACGGCTTCAAGCCGGTGTCGATCAAGGTCGGTCGTTTCGACCCCGACTTCGGCCTGGAAAAAGCCACCAGCTCCAAGTGGGTGACCGCGCCTGAACGTAACGCCGCCTACGACCTGATCGACTGGGCCAACAGCCATCAGAACGGCCTGGGCATCCAGGCGTCCAGCACCTTCGCCGATTCGTTCTATGCTTCGGCCGGTGTGTTCAGCAAGGACACCGACGACACCGACGGCGACAGCGTCAAGCAGGTCAACGGTCGCTTCGTCTTCGCTCCGATGCACGAAGCTGGCAATGTATTGCACTTCGGTGTGAACGTAGCCTCCCGTGATGTCTCCGACACCGTGTTCGACGCTCGCTATCGCTCCCGCCTGGGCATGCGTGGCGTTGAAACCCTCGGCGGCAACGACGCCGGCCCTAACGGCAACCGTCCGGTACTGGGCGGCGCCAACAACTCGCCGGCCGGCTCCTACGACCGTGACACCGCGTTCGGCCTGGAAGCCGCGTGGGCCATGGGTCCGGCGTCGATCCAGGGTGAATACATCACCCGCAAGACCAAGGCTGATGCCGACGGCTTCGAAGACATCAAGGGCCACGGCTTCTATGTCCAGGGCGCCTACACCCTCACCGGTGAATCCCGCGGCTATAAAGTCGGCAAGTTCGACGCCATCAAGCCTCAGAACAAGTCCATCGGTGCCTGGGAAGTGTTCTACCGATTCGACAGCATGACCGTCGAAGACGACAACATCACCACCGCCAGCGCCACCCGTGACGTTGGCGATGCCGAAGCCAAGGTGCACAACCTGGGCGTGAACTGGTACGCCAACGAAGCGGTGAAAATCACCGGTGCCTACATCAAGGCCAAGACCGACAAGGTCACCAACGTCAATGGCGATGACGATGGCGACGGTTTCGTCGTCCGTGCCCAGTACGTGTTCTGAAACGCGCTGACTTGATGCAGAGCGTTTTCTTCATCCGTTAATGCTCCTTTTCAACCCCGCCCCTGGCGGGGTTTTTTTATGTGCGCTCGGTCAGGATCGGCGATACTCGTTCCATCCGTCGTCTGGCTCTCGAGGAATCGCATGCCGCTTCACGTCTTGGACAGCCTGTCCGCCATCGCGCCGCACGAGTGGGACGCGTTGGTGCCCGCCAACCAGCCTTTCCTGCGCCACGCCTTCCTTGGCACCCTGGAAGACAGCGCCAGCCTGGGGCCGCAATCCGGTTGGCAAGCCGAGCATTTGTTGCACATTGAAAACGGTCAACTGTTGGCGGCCTTGCCCAGTTACCGTAAGTGGCATTCCTACGGTGAATACGTGTTCGACCACGGCTGGGCCGATGCTTGCGCCCGCGCCGGCATCGATTACTACCCCAAACTGTTGACGGCGGTACCGTTCAGCCCGGTCAGTGGCCCGCGACTGTTGGCGGCGCGGGTGGAGGACGGTCTGGCGTTGCTGGGCAGCGTGCCCGGATACCTGGAAATCGAAGGGCTCTCCAGCGCCCACATCAACTTCACCGATGCCTTCACCGACACGGCGCTCGCTGGGCAAGAAGGCTGGCTGCAGCGGATCGGCTGCCAGTATCACTGGCAAAATCGCGGTTATCGCGACTTCCAAGATTTTCTCGATGCCCTCAGTTCCCGCAAGCGCAAGCAGATGCGCAAGGAACGCGAGCAAGTGGCGGGGCAGGGCATCGCGTTCGAATGGCTCGAAGGTCATCAGTTGGACGAGGCACAGTGGGATTTTGTCTACGCCTGTTACGCCAACACCTACGCGGTACGACGGCAGGCACCCTACTTGACCCGGGCATTCTTCAGCCTGCTGGCCGAACGCATGCCCGAGGCCATTCGCGTGGTGCTGGCCAAGCAAGGTTCACGGCCGGTGGCGATGGCGTTCAGCCTGGTGGGCGGTGACAGTTTCTATGGGCGGTATTGGGGCTGCCTGGCGGAGTTTGATCGCCTGCACTTCGAGACCTGTTTCTATCAAGGCATGGATTATGCGATTGCCCATGGCTTGCAGCGCTTCGATGCCGGCGCCCAGGGTGAGCACAAGTTGATTCGCGGGTTCGAGCCAGTGATTACCCGCTCATGGCATTACTTGCGTCATCCGGGGTTGAAAGCGGCGGTGGCGGATTTTCTCGTGCGCGAGCAAGAGGGGGTGTCGGCCTATGCCGAAGAGGCGAAAACAGCACTGCCTTATCGGCAGTGCTGATTTTTCGCGGGTGTGACTCAGCTGTCTTCGTTGCCCAGCCAGCGGTAAGTGACACCACCGATGACAGCACCCAGCAGCGGTGCTACCCAGAACAGCCACAGTTGCTCGATGGCCCAGCCGCCGACGATCAACGCCGGACCGGTACTGCGGGCCGGGTTGACGGACGTGTTGGTGACTGGAATCGAGATCAGATGAATGAGCGTCAGGGCCAGGCCGATGGCAATCGGTGCCAGCCCGGCCGGGGCACGTTTATCGGTGGCGCCGAGGATGATCAGGATGAACATCGCCGTCATGACCAGCTCGGTCACAAAACCTGCCGCCATCGAATAGCCACCGGGTGAATGCTCGCCGTAACCGTTCGATGCCAGGCCGGACGCGGTCAGGTCAAAGCCTTCCTTGCCGCTGGCGATGAAGTAGATCAGTGCCGCGGCCAGCACACCGCCGATGACCTGGGCGATGATGTAGGCCGGCAGTTCCCTGGCCGGAAACCGCCCGCCCACGTACAAACCCAGCGACACAGCCGGGTTCAGGTGGCAGCCGGAGATATGACCGATGGCGAACGCCATGGTCAACACCGTCAGGCCGAATGCCAGGGCAACCCCCAGCACGCCAATCCCGGAGGCAGCCAATACCGCGCTGCCGCAGCCGCCCAACACCAGCCAGAACGTACCCAACAACTCAGTCGTTGAACGTTTGAGTAAAGACATAAGCATCCTTGAAAAAACAGTCGTGATAATCGGTTATGCATCCAGCAGCATTACGACAGGTTCATCTCCAGAACCTGAGCTGAGTACAGCAGAGCGCGGCAACAAATCCAGCGCCATAAAAAACCGCCAGCGTCATGGACGGTGGCGGTTTTTGCCGTGGTCGGCGGGAGTATGTCGCGGCTGCTCGGGATGAATGGATCCTGGACAGATTTTTTCAGAAAGGCCGTAGTGCTGCACTGACCCTACTGTTTAAGCACAGACCCCTGTGTCAGGTAGGAATCAGTCAATCCCCACAAACCCCCCCGTCTGATGCTGCCACAGTCGCGCATACAACCCACCGTGGGCGAGCAATTCGGCATGGCTGCCGGTTTCGGCGATGCGGCCATTTTCCAGCACCACCAATCGGTCCATCCGGGCGATGGTGGAGAGGCGGTGGGCGATGGCGATCACGGTCTTGCCTTGCATCAGGGTTTCAAGGCTTTCCTGGATCGCCGCCTCGACTTCCGAGTCCAGCGCTGACGTCGCTTCGTCCATGATCAGAATCGGCGCATCCTTGAGCAGCACGCGCGCGATAGCGATGCGCTGGCGTTGGCCGCCGGACAGTTTCACCCCGCGCTCACCCACATGGGCATCGAAGCCGGTGCGACCTTCGGCGTCCGACAGCAATGGGATGAATTCATCGGCCCGGGCCTTGTGCACGGCTTCCCAGAGTTGCGCATCGGTGGCGTCGGGTTTGCCGTAGAGCAGGTTTTCGCGAATCGAGCGATGCAGCAGCGAGGTGTCCTGGGTGATCATGCCGATGCGCTCGCGCAGGCTTTCCTGGCCGACTTCGGCGATGTCCTGGCCGTCGATGAGGATGCGCCCGCCTTGCACGTCATAGAGGCGCAGCAGCAGATTGACCAAGGTGGATTTCCCCGCGCCGGACGGGCCGATCAGGCCGATTTTCTCGCCAGGCTTGATGGTCAGGTTGAGGTCGCCGATGACCCCGCTTTTCTTGCCATAGTGGAAATCCACATGCTCGAAACGCACCTCGCCGCGAGCCACCGCCAGGGGCTTGGCCTGGTCGCGGTCGGTGACACTGACCGGCTGGGCGATGGTCTGCAGGCCGTCCTGGACCATGCCGATGTTTTCGAAGATGCCGTTGACCACCCACATGATCCAGCCGGACATGTTGACGATGCGGATCACCAGCCCGGTCGCCAGGGCAATGGCGCCCACGCTGATCAGCGACTGGGTCCAGAGCCACAGGGCCAGCCCGGTGGTGCCGACGATCAGCAGCCCGTTCATGCTGGTGATGACCACGTCCATGCTGGTCACCACGCGGCCGGCCAACTGGGCTTTTTCGGTCTGCTCCTGGATGGCCTCGCGGGCGTATTGCTGTTCGAAATTGGTATGGGCGAACAGCTTCAGGGTGGTGATGTTGGTGTAGCCGTCGACGATCCGTCCCATGAGTTTGGAGCGGGCATCGGATGACACCACCGAGCGCTCCTTGACCCGTGGCACGAAATAGCAGAGTGCGCCGATGTAGGCGGCAATCCACATCAGCAGCGGGATCATCAGGCGCCAGTCGGCTTCGGCGAACAGCACCAGGGAACTGACGGCATAGATCAGCACGTGCCACAACGCATCCACGGCCTGTACTGCCGAGTCGCGCAGGGAGTTGCCGGTCTGCATGATGCGCTGGGCGATGCGCCCGGCGAAATCGTTCTGGAAGAAATTCAGGCTCTGCTTGAGCACGTAGCTGTGGTTCTGCCAGCGGATCAGGCTGGTCATGCCGGGGCTCAGGGTCTGGTGCACCAGCAGGTCATGCAAGGCCACGAAGATCGGCCGGAAAACCAGCGCCACCACGGCCATCCAGGCCAGTTCCAGGCCATGGACCTTGAAGAAGTCCACGTTGGGCGTGCCTTGGGTCAGGTCGATGATGCGGCTCAGGTAGCTGAACAGCGCCACTTCGATCAGCGCGCCGATCAGGCCAACCACCAGCAGCACGACGAAGCTGGGCCAGACCTGTTTCAGGTAATAGGTGTAGAAGGGCAGGACGCGGTTCGGCGGGGCCGAGCTCGGGGCGTCGCGGAAGATATCGATCAGTGTTTCGAAGCGGCGAAAAACCATCTGTAAATGCCCTGGCAGGGGCTCTCCTTTTTGCTAATGGGCGGTGCAGGATTGCCGCGCCGCCCAGGCTTGCCGTGTGCCGCTTCAGTCGATGCGCTTGGCCGACTTGATGAGCACAGGGTCGATCGGCACGTTTTGCATGCCTTGCTTGGTGGTGGTCTGGGAGTTGACGATGATGTCCACCACGTCCATGCCCTTGACCACCTTGGCGAACACCGCGTAGCCGGCGTCACGGCCCGGATCGAGGAAGGCGTTGTCGGCCACGTTGATGAAGAACTGGCTGGTGGCCGAGTCCGGGTTGGACGTGCGCGCCATCGACAAGGTGCCGCGAACGTTGTGCAGGCCATTGCTGGCTTCGTTCTTGATCGGTGCCTTGGTGTCTTTCTGTTGCATCTGTGCGGTAAAGCCGCCGCCCTGGGCCATGAAGCCCGGGATCACACGGTGGAAAATCGTGTTGTTGTAGAAACCACTGTCCACGTACTCGAGGAAGTTCTTGGTACTGATGGGGGCCTTGACCGGGTCCAGTTCGATTTCGATCTGGCCGTTGGTGGTGTCCAGCAATACATGGGGTGCCTTGGCGGGAGTCGCAGCCATTAGGTTGGCGGCAAACAATACGGTGCTGGCGGCAAGGGCGATTTTTTTCAGCATGGGGTCAGAGATCCTGAGTGGTGGAATCGGTTGCGGTCAAAAAGTCGAGCAGGGTTTGGTTGAAGCGTTCGGGTTGATCCAGCGGGGTAGCGTGCCGTGAATCGGCGATGACCACCAGGTGTGCATTGGGCAGCCGCTTTACATAGGCTTCTTTCAGCGCCACCGGGGTGTAGTCGTGGTCGGCGCAGATGACGAGGGTTGGACAGGCGACCTGTGAAAGTCGTTCCTGCACACCCCACCCCACGATTGCATCAAAGCTGGCGAGATAAGCACGTTTGTCGTTCTTTGCCCAGCGCCGGGCCATTTCCAGGCGTAACTCGGTTTGCTCGGGCTTGGGAAACAACTTGGCGCCCAGGGCCTTGCCGATGGTTTCCAGGCTGAGGATGCGCATCAGGCTCCAGCGCTTGAACCATTGCCAGCAATCGTCGGGCGTGCGGACCTTGACCTGCGGCGCGCTGTTGACGATGCACAGGCTCCTGATCCGTTCGGGCTCATCCACCGCCAATTGGAAACAGATCATGCCGCCCATGGACCAGCCCACCAAATGCACCGGACCCAGGTCCAGGTGATCGATCAGGGCGCTCAGGTCGGCGCTGAAACCTTTGATGCTGTAGCGCTCGCGGGGTTTGTCGGAGCGGCCATGACCGCGCACATCCATCACGATCAGGCGGTAGCGGGCGGACAATGCCGGGATCTGCTTTTCCCAGTCGCGGGTGCTGGAGCCCAGCCCATGGACCAGCACCAAGGGCGTGCCGTGGCCGTATTCCTCGTAATGCAGGTCGCATCCTTCGTGTGCAAAATAGGCCATCGGCGAAGTCCTTGTCAGGCTTGTTCAGGGGCGGCGAACGGCGCATCCAGCGGCGCGGTGTCGAAGGTGCGCAGCAGTTCGATCAGGATCTGCGTGGCCGGGCCCAAGGGTTTTTCCTTGTTTGAATACAGGTAGAAGCTCGGGTTGCGGCTGCCGCCCTGATCCAAGGGTAGACGTTTAAGCGTGCCGTCCCCCAGTTCCCGTTCGATCATGTGCCGGGGCAGCCAGGCGAAACCCAGGCCGCTGCCGACGAAGGTCGCGGCGGTGGCCAGGCTGCCGACGGTCCAGCGCTGCTCGGCACCGAGCCAGCCGACGTCCTTGGGTTGGTGGCGGCCGGAGTCGCGGATAACCACTTGCAGCTGGCTTTCCAGGTCCTGGAATGTCAGCTCGCGATTGAGCCGATGCAAGGCATGTTCGGGGTGGGCCACCGCGATGAACTCCACGTCGCTCAATTCCGCTCCCAGGTAACCGGGAATATTGAAGCTGCTGATGGCCAGGTCGGCCACGCCTTCGAGCAGCACCTCTTCCACCCCCGACAGCACTTCTTCACGTAGCCGTACCCGGCAGCCGCGGCTTTGTGGCATGAACGCCGTCAAGGCGCGCACGAGACGGGCGGTGGGGTAGGCGGCATCGACCACCAGGCGCACTTCCGCTTCCCAACCTTGCTCCATGTGATGGGCCAGGTCTTCCAGTTGGCTGGCCTGTTTCACCAGTTGCCGGGAGCGGCGCAGCAGTACGCCACCGGCTTCGGTCAGCACGGCCTTGCGCCCATCGATGCGCAGCAACGGCACGCCAAGCTGATCCTGCATGCGGGCCACGGTATAACTCACCGACGACTGGGAGCGATGCAGCACTTCGGCGGCCTGGGCGAAGCCGCCGTGATCCACCACGGCCTGCAATGTTCGCCATTGATCAAGGGTCACGCGGGGCGCTTTCATATTGAGCTCCTCTTGTCCTAAGCTGGCGGTCCCTTGGTGGAGACTGCCGAATGAAGAAAATCTGTTGTGCGGTGCTGGCCCTGTTGCCGCTGACTGCGTTTGCCTACCCTATCGATGTGGAAAAACACCTCAACGGCCTGAGCATCGACTACACCGCCTATGACACCGATGCCGACATCGGCTCTATCCAGGTCAACAACTACGGCAGCACCGACGCGGCCTGCACCGTGGTGTTCAACAACGGTCCCGAGGCACCGCGCACCCGCAAGATCGAAGTCGCCGCCGGCAAGTTCAAGAACGCCACGGCCAAGTTCAACCGCAACATCATCAAGCTGCGCATCAAGCTGACCTGTCAGCCGAAATAGCCGGCAACGGGGCAGGTGATCGTGCCTGCTCCGCTTATAAACGAAAATATCGATGCATTACAGCAGTTATTTGCGCTTTTTCATCGATATGCTCACGTTTAACCTTCATTCCATCGACTGACAACATTCTCAGATGGAGCCTACAAGCCATGTCCCGCGTTCTGATCATCGAAAGCAGTGCCCGCCAGCAAGACTCGGTTTCCCGTCAACTGACCCAGACCTTCATCAGCCAGTGGAAAGCTGCACACCCGGCCGACGACATCACCGTTCGCGACCTGGCCATCAATCCGGTGCCGCACCTGGATGCCAATCTGCTGGGTGGCTGGATGAAGCCTGTCGAGCAGCGCAACGATATCGAAAACGCCTCGCTGGAACGTTCGAACCAACTGACCGATGAACTGCTGGCCGCCGACGTACTGGTGATGGCTGCACCGATGTACAACTTCGCCATTCCCAGCACGTTGAAGGCGTGGCTCGACCATGTGCTGCGTGCCGGCGTGACGTTCAAATACACCCCAACCGGCCCCCAAGGCCTGCTGGCCGACAAGCGCGCCTTCGTGCTCACCGCCCGGGGCGGCATTCACGCCGGTGGCAGCACCGACCATCAGGAACCCTACCTGCGCCAAGTCATGGGCTTCATCGGCATCCACGACGTGACCTTCATCCATGCCGAAGGCATGAATCTGGGCGGCGATTTCCAGGAGAAGGGCCTGAATCAGGCCAACGCCAAATTGTCCCAGGTCGCCTGATCCGTTAATCCTCGGGTAATCGCCAGGTGGTCTAGTGACCTGGCGCTTCCCTTCAGCCGTTTTGCGCATCGAACCTCCCTTTGCACTTATTGCTCCTGAGTGCATCAGCCCGATTGAACGCTTTAGCGAGATCGGGCTTTTTTTTGCCTGCGATTGACTGGCCGCTGAAATGATCCTGTGGGAGCGGTGTGGTGAGCACAGTCTCGCGGTCACCGCCAAACCCTGTGGGAGCTGAGCTTGCTCGCGATGGCGGTGGGTCAGCTTGCATAGATTTATGAATGTACCGACGCCATCGCGAGCGAACTCGCCCCCAAAGCTCAAAACCGCTATCTTCGCCGCCATCCGAAACGAGGGGCGATATGGGCTATCTACTTTTTGTGACATTGATCCAGGCATTTTCCTTCAGCCTGATCGGCGAGTACCTGGCCGGACATGTGGACAGTTACTTCGCTGTACTGGTACGGGTCCTGTTGGCCGGGCTGGTGTTCATTCCGCTGACCCGCTGGCGCCAGGTGGAGCCGTCGTTCATGCGCGGCATGCTGTTGATCGGTGCCTTGCAGTTCGGCGTGACCTACGTCTGCCTGTACCTGAGCTTCCGAGTATTGACGGTGCCCGAGGTGCTGCTGTTCACCATCCTTACGCCTTTGCACGTGACCTTGATCGAGGATGCGCTGAACCGGCGCTTCAATCCCTGGGCGTTGATCGCGGCGCTGGTGGCCGTGGCCGGCGCGGCGGTGATTCGCTACGACCGGATCAACCCGGATTTCTTCATGGGCTTCTTGCTGCTGCAACTGGCCAACTTCACCTATGCGGCCGGGCAGGTGCTGTACAAGCATTTGGTCGCCCGTCACCCGAGCGACCTGCCGCACTACCGGCGTTTCGGCTATTTCTATCTCGGTGCGTTGATGGTGGCGTTGCCGGCATTCCTGCTGTTCGGCAAGGCCAATTTCTGGCCGGAAGCGCCGTTGCAATGGGGCGTGCTGGTGTTCCTCGGCCTGGTTTCCACCGCACTGGGGTTGTACTGGTGGAACAAAGGCGCCTGCCTGGTCAACGGCGGGACGCTGGCGGTGATGAACAACCTGCACGTGCCGGTGGGGCTGCTGCTGAACCTGCTGATCTGGAACCAGCACGAGGCCTTGGGGCGGTTGCTGCTGGGTGGGGCGGTGATACTGGCGGCGGTGTGGATCAGTCGGTTGGGGGTACGCCAGCCTCAGCCTGCACACTGAAACCCTTTGTGGGAGCGAGCTTGCTCGCGATGGCGGAGTGTCAGTCAGCATCTATGTTTCTGATACACCGTCATCGCGAGCAAGCTCGCTCCCACAGGATCTACCACAGGGGATCTGTGGTGGTTTCAGATCACCTGCTTCTGCGGCTCCGGCAGGTGACTCGCCCCCAACACCGCCGGCAACAGTCCCGAGCGCAAGTCCATGCCGCTGGGCTGCTGGTACAGGTTCAATCCGAACTCCGGCATCACCGCCAGCAGGTAATCGAAAATATCCCCCTGGATGCGTTCGTAGTCCGCCCACGCCGTGGTGCGGGTGAAGCAGTAGATTTCCAGTGGGATACCCTGGGCGGTGGTTTGCATCTGCCGGACCATGCAGGTCATGTTCGGCTGGATCTCCGGGTGGCTCTTCAAATAGGCCAGGGCATAGGCGCGGAAGGTGCCCAGGTTGGTCATCCGCCGGCGGTTGGCCGACATCGCCGCGACGTTGCCCTGGGCCTCGTTCCAGGCCTTGAGCTCGGCCTGCTTGCGGCCGATGTAGTCGGTCAGCAGGCGCACCTGGGTCAGGCGTTGTTCTTCTTCGTCATGCAGGAAGCGCACGCCGCTGGCATCGATGAACAGGCTGCGCTTGATCCGTCGCCCGCCGGACTGCTGCATGCCGCGCCAGTTCTTGAACGACTCGGACATCAGCCGCCAGGTCGGGATCGAGACGATGGTCTTGTCGAAGTTCTGCACCTTCACCGTGTGCAGTGTGATATCCACCACATCACCGTCGGCACCGACCTGGGGCATCTCGATCCAGTCGCCGACCCGCAGCATGTCATTGCTGGTCAGCTGCACGCTGGCGACGAATGACAGCAGGGTGTCCTTGTAGACCAACAGGATCACCGCCGACATCGCACCCAGGCCCGACAGCAGCAACAGCGGCGAACGGTCGATCAGCGTGGCGACGATGATGATCGCGCCAAACACATACAGCACCATCTTCGTCAGTTGCACGTAGCCCTTGATCGAGCGGGTACGCGCATGTTCGGTGCGGGCGTACACGTCCAGTAGGGCGCTGAGCAGGGCACTGAGGCTCAGCACCATGAACAGGATGGTGAACGCCAGGGCGACGTTGCCCAGGAAAATCATGCTGGTCTTGCTCAGTTCCGGCACCAGGTGCAAGCCGAACTGGATGATCAGTGACGGCGTCATCTGCGCCAGGCGATGGAAGACCTTGTTCTGGCGCAGGTCGTTGACCCAGTGCAGGGCCGGTTGACGTCCAAGCAGCTTGGCCGCGTGCAGGATCAGGTAGCGCGCCACCCGTCCCAACACCAGGGCGATGACCAGCAGCAACATCAGGGCGAGGCTGGAATGCAGGAGCGGGTGCTGGTCAAGGGCACCCCAGAGGTCTTGGATGTTGACCCAGAGTTGTTTGATGTCCATGGACGAAACGGTTCTTCTATAAAGACGCGACGGGACGATTAGAGCATTTAAGCCCGGTCAAGTGACCGTCGATGACAAATCGGCTTATAAAAATGCACCGATTTACCGCCGTTTGTATAAAGAAACTCGGCCTTGGCGCTCGAAACCGTTACCCTATGCAGCTGTTTTTTTGCATTTCTTCGAGGTAGCACCCGTGTTTTCCCAATTCGCCCTGCACGAACGCCTGCTCAAAGCCGTGGCCGAGCTTAAATTTGTCGAGCCAACGCCGGTGCAGGCAGCGGCTATTCCGCTCGCGCTCCAGGGGCGTGACCTGCGGGTGACGGCGCAAACCGGCAGCGGCAAGACCGCCGCGTTCGTGCTGCCGATCCTCAACCGCCTGATCGGCCCGGCCAAGGTCCGCGTCAGCATCAAGACCCTGATCCTGCTGCCGACCCGCGAACTGGCCCAGCAGACCTTGAAGGAAGTGGAGCGCTTCTCGCAATTCACCTTCATCAAGTCCGGCCTGATCACCGGCGGCGAAGACTTCAAGGTCCAGGCCGCCATGTTGCGCAAGGTGCCGGACATTCTGATCGGCACGCCGGGGCGGATGATCGAGCAGTTGAACGCCGGCAATCTCGACCTCAAGGAAGTCGAAGTGCTGGTGCTGGACGAGGCCGATCGCATGCTGGACATGGGCTTTGCCGAAGACGTGCAGCGCCTGGTGGACGAATGCGTCAATCGCCAGCAAACCATGCTGTTCTCCGCCACCACCGGCGGTTCGGGCCTGCGCGAGATGATCGCCAAGGTGTTGAACAACCCTGAGCACTTGCAGCTCAACGCGGTCAGCCAACTGAATTCCACCACCCGCCAGCAGATCATTACCGCCGACCACAACCAGCACAAAGAACAGATCGTCAACTGGTTGCTGGCCAACGAAACCTACGAAAAAGCCATCGTGTTCACCAACACCCGGGCCATGGCCGACCGCATCTACGGTCGCCTGGTGGCCCAGGAATACAAGGCGTTCGTGCTGCACGGCGAGAAAGACCAGAAGGACCGCAAGCTGGCCATCGACCGCCTCAAGCAGGGCGGCGTGAAAATCCTCGTCGCCACCGATGTCGCCGCCCGCGGCCTGGACGTGGATGGCCTGGACATGGTCATCAACTTCGACATGCCCCGTAGCGGCGACGAATACGTGCACCGCATCGGTCGCACCGGCCGCGCCGGCAATGACGGCCTGGCGATTTCGCTGATCTGCCACGGCGATTGGAACCTGATGTCGAGCATCGAGCGCTACCTCAAGCAGAGCTTCGAGCGCCGCACCATCAAGGAAGTCAAAGGCACCTACGGCGGACCGAAAAAGGTCAAGGCCTCGGGCAAGGCCGTGGGTGTGAAAAAGAAAAAGGTCGACGCCAAGGGCGACAAGAAGAAAACCGGCGCCAAGGCCCCGACCAAGCGCAAGACTGCCAACCGCCCGAAGACCGACGCCCCGTCGCTGGTCAGCAAGGACGGCATGGCCCCGCTCAAGCGCCGCAAGCCAGAGGCGCCTGCGGCTGAGTGAAGCGGCGGTAGTGCTTCATGAAAAAACCGGACCTTGGGTCCGGTTTTTTTATGGGTGAAACTCAATCTGCAATTCGGCCAGGACCTGTGGCAAGGGGGATTTGTGGGAGCAAAGCTTGCTCGCGACACAGACGCCTCGATTTCTGAAAAACCGCATCGCCTTCATCGCGGGCAAGCCTTGCTCCCACAAATGTACCCTCGCCACAAAAGCAGGCTGTGGTTAATCACCCAGCCTTCTTCTCCGCCTGCTTCAACTCTTCCAGACGCTTATCGATCAACTGGCACTTATCCGGCAGATCCTTGCTGGCGGTCTCCAGGTTCATGGCCTGCAACTCATCATTGATTTCCTTGGCCTTGGCCGGATTCTGTTCGGTGAGCTTGGACACTTCCTGGGCCAGCTGTTCACGTTTGAGGGTGGCTTCGTCAGGCGTGCAAGCCCAGGCGGGCAGGGCGCAGGTCAGGGTGGCTGCGAGGGTGAGTTTCAAGAGGGTTTTCATGGCAGGGCCTCGTATTCCTTGTTGGGCAGGTAATGGGTTGAGGCCGGTCTCGGGTGGAAAGTTCATTGGCCACCGTCCTGATGGCTTTCTTTTTCGCAATTCCCTCGCCGATATTAAACCGTCGTCTACCATGGAAAATGTGACAGGTAGCGCTGTACCTGCAACGCTGGAGTGCTCCTGTTCAGATGTTGGATCTTCATCAACTCAAAGGAATGAAAGCAATGAGCCTTAGAGCGATATCCAGTCGGCTGGTGTTGTGCCTGTGTAGTTTATTCGCGGTCTCATCAAGTTATGCAGAAAGTGTGGTCATCGCCACTCCGCAAAGAGGTGTGGGGATCGAAGTGGACGTATTCGACAGTCCTGATGCCCTCAATGGAAAACCGTCTGCAGCCAGCAACGTGCCATCCACTTCGGTTGGGTTGTTTACACCCGCGGTGCAATCGTTCAAAGGCAAGATGTATATGTTCTGGGTCAGCGATAGCGATACCGCTCATATCTATTTTTCCACTTCGGCGCAGGGAAATAACTGGTCTGCCCCACAGTCCATCCCCGTCGCCAATATCTTGGGTAATGTTTCAGTCACGGTGTTCAAGCAAAAGCTGATACTGACCTTTACCGACCAGGCTCAAATAAATAGCATCAGTTCCGAAGATGGCATGACTTGGTCCGACGCTAGCCCTGTCACGGCCTCCAGTGATGCGGCCTATAACAGTCCTGTGGTGTACAACGGACAATTGTTTGTCTTCTACTGCGAGGAGGACGACGACACGGTTTACTACGTGACCTCGGACGATGGTCTTCAGTGGAGTCAGCCAAATCTCGGGTTCAAGGCAAACGCTTACAGGGTCCTGAGCATAGTGCCGGTGGTATATAACGGTGAACTGTTGCTTTACTACTCTTATGACGTTGGCCATTTGGCCGTGCGTGCTTACGACCGCAGTGCTCAGTGGGGCGATGAGCAAACGCTGTCGGGAGTGTCAGGTTTTTTGTGTGCGGGCCGGTAACGGCCTGCCGTTAGGCAGACCTTCATTTACCACGTCGGCCTGATGAACCGGTCCCCGTACAGGATCGCGAATTGATTCATGGCACTTTTCCAGTCGTGGGCCGCACTGCCCCAGTTCGCCGTGATATTGCGCAAGCCCAGCCAGATTAATTTGATTGCAGCGTCATCGGTTGGGAAGTGTCCTCTCGTTTTAATGATCTTGCGCAGTTGAGCGTTGATGCTTTCGATTGCATTGGTCGTGTAGATCACTTTTCGAATGGCCGGTGGGAAAACAAAAAATGGGACGACTCGATCCCAGGCGCGTCGCCAGGCAGCCACG
>NZ_FOKH01000012.1:0-183863 GCF_900111955.1 Pseudomonas sp. NFIX10
ACGTCAATACCGGCACAGTGATGATGGATAATCTCAAAACGCTTTTGGTTCTTGCGCGCCATGACAATTCCTCGCAGGATTGAATGACGCGCGCGGGGTACACGGTGGCGAAAGGATTCACTCTCTTATACGAGGTCACGGCCTGGCCGTGCCATCAACGACTCCACGCCGATACCGTGCAGGCCACTCTCCCTCTCGGGTGCTGTCACACCAGTGCTGGTTACGGCCTTTGCCCCGCGCGCGTTCTTCAACTGTAGAGGGATCCCTGTTTGCTGCGCGACAGCGCAGCGTCGAAGACGCGGCGGGATCTCCCTCGCCACAGAGCATTTCTTTGACACAAACGGCCAGATGCCGCTCGTCCCCTCCCCCACCCCGCAGTTGAAAAACCCCACGCCACCCCCATATGAGTTCCATCCGGGCATTTTCGCCCCGCTGCGTGGAGACTCTCCCTTGACCACCATCGTTTCAGTCCGCCGTCATGGCAAAGTCGTCATGGGCGGCGACGGCCAGGTTTCACTGGGCAACACCGTGATGAAAGGCAACGCGAAGAAAGTCCGCCGCCTGTATCGCGGCGAGGTCATCGCCGGGTTCGCCGGCGCCACCGCCGATGCTTTCACCCTGTTCGAACGATTCGAAGTCCAGCTTGAAAAACACCAGGGCCATCTGGTCCGCGCCGCCGTGGAGCTGGCCAAGGAATGGCGGACCGACCGCTCCCTGAGCCGCCTCGAAGCCATGCTCGCGGTCGCCAACAAGGACGCCTCGCTGATCATCACCGGCAACGGCGACGTCGTTGAGCCCGAGGATGGCTTGATCGCCATGGGGTCCGGCGGTGCCTACGCCCAGGCCGCGGCCAGCGCCCTGCTGAAAAAAACCGACCTGTCGGCCCGTGAGATCGTCGAGACTGCCTTGGGCATCGCCGGCGACATCTGCGTCTTCACCAACCACACCCAGACCATTGAGGAGCAGGACCTCGCCGAATAAGCCTGCCACCTGCGCACCGGCTCATTCTTGCTTGAGGACCGCCAATTATTATGTCCATGACTCCCCGCGAAATCGTCCACGAACTCAACCGCCATATCATCGGCCAGGACGATGCCAAGCGCGCCGTCGCCATCGCCCTGCGTAACCGCTGGCGCCGGATGCAACTGCCCGAAGAGCTGCGCGTCGAAGTGACCCCCAAGAACATCCTGATGATCGGCCCGACCGGTGTCGGCAAGACCGAAATCGCCCGGCGCCTGGCCAAGCTCGCCAACGCGCCGTTCATCAAGGTCGAAGCCACCAAGTTCACCGAAGTCGGGTATGTCGGCCGCGACGTCGAGTCGATCATCCGTGACCTGGCCGATGCCGCCATCAAGCTGTTGCGCGAACAGGAAATCACCAAGGTCCGCCACCGCGCCGAAGACGCCGCCGAAGAGCGCATCCTCGACGCCCTGCTGCCACCGGCGCGCATGGGCTTCAACGCCGACGCCGCCGCGACCCAGGACACCAACACCCGTCAGCTGTTCCGCAAGCGCCTGCGCGAAGGCCAGTTGGACGACAAGGAAATCGAGATCGAAGTGGCCGAAATGGCCGGCGTCGACATTTCCGCGCCGCCGGGCATGGAAGAAATGACCAACCAGTTGCAGAGCCTGTTCGCCAACATGGGCAAGGGCAAGAAGAAAAGCCGCAAGCTCAAGGTCAAGGAAGCGCTGAAGCTGGTGCGCGACGAAGAAGCCGGCCGCCTGGTCAACGAAGAAGAATTGAAGGCCAAGGCCCTGGAAGCGGTCGAACAGCATGGCATCGTGTTCATCGACGAAATCGACAAGGTCGCCAAGCGCGGCAACGTCGGTGGCGCCGATGTGTCCCGCGAAGGTGTACAACGCGACCTGCTGCCGCTGATCGAGGGCTGCACGGTCAACACCAAGCTGGGCATGGTCAAGACCGACCACATCCTGTTCATCGCCTCCGGCGCGTTCCACCTGAGCAAGCCGAGCGACCTGGTGCCGGAGCTGCAAGGTCGCCTGCCGATCCGTGTCGAACTCAAGGCGCTGACGCCGGAAGACTTCGAACGCATCCTCAGCGAGCCCCATGCGTCCCTGACCGAGCAGTATTGCGCGCTGCTCAAGACCGAAGGCCTGAGCATCGAGTTCACGCCAGAAGGCATCAAGCGCCTGGCCCAGATCGCCTGGCAGGTCAACGAGAAGACCGAGAACATCGGTGCCCGTCGCCTGCACACGCTGCTCGAACGCTTGCTCGAGGAAGTGTCGTTCAGCGCCGGCGACCTGGCCAGCGCCCACAACGAAGCGCCGATCCTCATCGACGCCGAGTACGTCAACAGCCACTTGGGTGAATTGGCGCAGAACGAAGACCTGTCGCGGTATATCCTGTAACCCACCGACAAATTTCCCGGTACCTGTGGGAGCGAGCTTGCTCGCGATGGCGGCATAACATTCAACCCATGTGTTGACTGTCAACCCCTCATCGCGAGCAAGCTCGCTCCCACATGGGCCGTGTCGTTTTTGCAGATCAAGGCATCCTTCAGAGACGGATCACAGCCCATGACCAAACTCCCCACCGCCATCAACCTGCACAAAGCCTCCAAGACCCTGACGCTCAAATACGCGCCGGACGAGGAGTACCACCTGCCCGCCGAATTCCTGCGGGTGCACTCGCCTTCCGCCGAGGTCCAGGGCCATGGCAAACCCATCCTGCAATACGGCAAGCTCAACGTTGCCCTGACCAAGGTCGAACCGGCCGGCCAGTACGCACTGAAACTGACCTTCGACGACGGCCACGACAGCGGATTGTTCACCTGGGACTATCTCTACCAGTTGGCGGTGCGCCAGCAAGACCTGTGGAACGATTATCTTGGCGAACTCAAGGCCGCCGGAAAAACCCGCGATCCGAACGCGTCCGTCGTCAAGCTGATGCTCTAGCTCACGGGCTGGCGCTTTAGGGCGATTTTTCTAGACTCATCTGCTTGAATGCCCGCGCAGCAACGTCAATGACTGGCCTGCTTGCGAAAAAAATTAAACTCGGGTAACCAATGGAGCTGGCAAGTTCCCTGCAAAGGAACCGGCGAGTTCCTGGCATACGTTTCCTCATTGGCCCTCGATGCGGAATTAATGGTCACCCGAGCAGCGTACCTGGTATCGGATGTGTGGCTTCATGGCACCAACCGGGTACTCGTCTGAAGGACAATGGAGCGTCGTAGATGAGCAACAAGAACAACGATGACCTGAAGTACCAGGCCTCGGAAAACACCCTGGGGTTGAATCCCGTCGTCGGCTTGCGCAGGAAAGACCTGCTGGCCTCTGCCCGCATGGTGCTGAAGCAGGCCATCAGGCAACCGCTGCACAGCGTCAAGCATGTCGCCCATTTCAGCGTCGAACTCAAGAATGTCCTGTTCGGCAAATCCGAACTGCAACCGGCCGGCGACGACCGTCGTTTCGCCGACCCGGCGTGGAGCCAGAACCCGCTCTACAAACGCTACCTGCAAACCTACCTGGCGTGGCGCAAGGAACTGCACGCCTGGATCGACGACAGCAGCCTCTCGCCCGCGGACATCAGTCGCGGGCATTTCGTGATCAACCTGATGACCGAAGCCATGGCCCCGACCAATTCGGCGGCCAACCCGGCGGCGGTCAAGCGCTTCTTCGAGACCGGCGGCAAGAGCCTGCTGGACGGCCTGTCCCACCTGGCCAAGGACCTGGTGCACAACGGCGGAATGCCGAGCCAGGTGAACATGGGCGCGTTCGAGGTCGGCAAGAGCCTGGGCGTGACCGAAGGCGCCGTGGTGTTTCGCAACGACGTGCTGGAGCTGATCCAGTACCGGCCTATCACCGAGCAGGTCCACGAGCGACCGCTGCTGGTGGTACCGCCACAGATCAACAAGTTCTATGTGTTCGACCTGAGCCCGGACAAGAGCCTGGCGCGCTTCTGCCTGCGCAGCAACGTGCAGACCTTCATCGTCAGCTGGCGCAACCCCACCAAGGAGCAGCGCGAGTGGGGCCTGTCGACCTACATCGAGGCGCTCAAGGAAGCGGTGGATGTGGTCACGGCCATCACCGGCAGCAAGGACGTGAACATGCTCGGCGCCTGCTCGGGCGGCATCACCTGCACCGCGCTGCTGGGCCATTACGCCGCCCTCGGCGAGAAAAAGGTCAACGCCCTGACCTTGTTGGTGAGCGTGCTCGACACCACCCTGGACACCGACGTGGCGCTGTTCGTCGACGAACAGACCCTCGAAGCGGCCAAGCGCCACTCCTACCAGGCCGGCGTACTCGAAGGCCGCGACATGGCCAAGGTCTTCGCCTGGATGCGCCCCAACGACCTGATCTGGAACTACTGGGTCAACAATTACCTGTTGGGCAACGAACCGCCCGTGTTCGACATCCTGTTCTGGAACAACGACACCACGCGGCTGCCGGCGGCGTTCCACGGCGACCTCATCGAAATGTTCAAGAACAATCCACTGATCCGCCCCAACGCACTGGAAGTGTGCGGCACGCCCATCGATCTCAAGCAGGTCACCGCCGACATCTTCTCCCTGGCCGGCACCAACGACCACATCACACCATGGAAGTCCTGCTACAAGTCGGCGCAGTTGTTTGGCGGCAAGGTGGAGTTCGTGCTGTCGAGCAGCGGCCATATCCAGAGCATCCTCAACCCGCCAGGCAACCCCAAGTCGCGCTATATGACCAGTGATGACATGCCGGCCAAGGCCGAAGACTGGCAGGAGAATTCAACCAAGCACACCGACTCCTGGTGGCTGCACTGGCAAGCCTGGCAGGCCGAGCGCTCGGGCAAACTGAAAAAAGCCCCTACCGTGCTGGGCAACAAGGCCTACCCGGCCGGTGAAGCGGCGCCCGGCACCTATGTGCATGAGCGCTAGACAAGACAACTCGTCTGCCGAGGCGTGGGCTTGCTCACGAAAACACCCCGGCAGCCGACACGCTGGTAACCCCCCGGTGGGAGCGAGCTTGCTCGCGATGACGGTGTATCAGGCGACAGCGATGCTGGCTGTGATGCCCTCATCGCGAGCAAGCTCGCTCCCACAGGGACGGGCTACATGAACGACAGCGATTCACCTGACAGGGCTTGAAGCATGCCGCAACCGTACATCTTCCGTACCGTCGATCTGGATGGCCAGACCTTGCGCACCGCGGTACGTCCCGGCAAGCCTCACTTGACGCCCTTGCTGATTTTCAACGGCATCGGCGCCAACCTCGAGCTGGTGTTCCCGTTCATCCAGGCCCTGGACCCGGACCTGGAAGTCATCGCCTTTGACGTGCCCGGCGTCGGTGGTTCATCGACGCCCAACCGGCCGTATCGCTTTCCGGGCCTGGCCAAGCTCACCGCGCGGATGCTCGACTACCTCGACTACGGGCAGGTCAACGTGATCGGCGTGTCCTGGGGGGGTGCCCTGGCCCAGCAGTTTGCCTACGACTACCCGGAGCGCTGCAAGAAGCTGGTGCTGGCGGCCACGGCTGCCGGGGCGGTGATGGTGCCGGGCAAACCGAAGGTGCTGTGGATGATGGCCAGCCCCCGGCGCTACGTTCAGCCTTCCCATGTGATGCGTATCGCACCGCTGATCTATGGCGGTTCGTTCCGCCGGGACCCGAGCCTGGCGGCCAGCCACGCGGCCAAGGTTCGTTCGGCGGGCAAGCTCGGTTATTACTGGCAATTGTTCGCCGGCCTCGGCTGGACCAGCATCCATTGGCTGCACAAGATCCACCAGCCGACGCTGGTGCTGGCTGGCGATGACGACCCGCTGATTCCCCTGATCAACATGCGCATGCTGGCCTGGCGCATCCCCAACGCCCAATTGCACATCATCGATGACGGCCATCTGTTCCTGATCACCCGGGCCGAGGCGGTGGCGCCGATCATCATGAAATTTTTGGAGGAAGAACGTCAGCGTGCCGTGATGCATCCGCATCCCTCGCCGCTGGGCGGCGGCTGAAACCCGCCCATTAGCGCCTGGCAGGACGCCTGATCGCGCAACGACCCGAAACAGCGACTATGTTGTCTGGTTCGGTGTGTTTGTTTTTAGCCTGATGACGAAGGAGTTGACTCATGCGCGACAAACCGGCGAAGGGTTCCATGCCCGCCCCTGCCAGTTTCATCAACGCACAAAGTGCGGTCACCGGCCTGCGCGGCAGGGACCTGCTGTCCACTTTGCGCAGCGTGGCCACACACGGCTTGCGCAACCCGATGCACAGCGCCCGGCATGCGTTGAAACTGGGTGGTCAATTGGGCCGTGTGTTGCTGGGCGAAACCCTGCACCCCACCAACCCCAACGACCCGCGCTTCGCCGACCCCACCTGGCAGCTCAACCCGTTTTACCGCCGCAGCCTGCAGGCCTACCTGAGCTGGCAAAAACAGGTCAAGAGCTGGATTGACGAAAGCGACATGAGCCAGGATGACCGCGCCCGCGCCCACTTCGCCTTCACTCTGCTCAACGACGCCGTATCGCCGTCCAATACCTTGCTCAACCCACTGGCGGTCAAGGAGCTGTTCAACTCCGGCGGCGCCAGCCTGGTTCGAGGCATCAGCCACCTGGTGGACGACCTACTGCACAACGACGGCTTGCCGCGCCAAACCACGCCCCATGCCTTTGAAGTCGGCAAGACCCTGGCGACCACACCCGGCGCGGTGGTGTTTCGCAACGAATTGCTCGAACTGATCCAGTACCGGCCCATGAGCGAAAAGCAATACGCCAAGCCATTGCTGATCGTGCCGCCACAGATCAACAAGTTCTACATTTTCGACCTCAGCCCCTCCAACAGCTTCGTCCAGTACGCCCTGAAAAACGGTTTGCAGGTATTCATCATCAGTTGGCGCAACCCTGACGTACGCCACCGCGAATGGGGCCTGTCCAGCTATGTCGAGGCCACGGAGGAGGCCATGAACGTCTGCCGGGCGATCACGGGCGCCCGTGAGGTCAACCTGATGGGCGCCTGTGCCGGTGGCATGACCATCGCCGCCCTGCAAGGCCACCTGCAAGCCAAGCGCCAGTTGCGCCGAGTCGCCAGCGCCACCTACCTGGTGAGCCTGCTGGACAGCCAAATCGACAGCCCGGCCACGCTGTTCATCGACGAGCAGGCCCTCGAGGCCGCCAAGCGCCGCTCCTACCAGAAGGGCGTTCTCGATGGCCGCGACATGGCCCGGGTGTTCGCCTGGATGCGTCCCAACGACCTGATCTGGACCTACTTCATCAACAACTACCTGCTGGGCAAAGAGCCGCCGGCTTTCGACATCCTCTACTGGAACAACGACTGCACCCGGCTGCCGGCGGCTTACCACGGCGATCTGTTGGACTTCTTCAAGCACAACCCACTGACCCACCCCGGCGGCCTGGAAGTGTGCGGCACGCCCATCGACCTGCAGAAAGTGACGGTGGACAGCTTCAGCGTGGCCGGCATCAACGACCACATCACGCCCTGGGACGCCGTCTATCGCTCGACGCTGTTGCTCGGTGGCGACAAACGCTTCGTGCTTTCCAACAGTGGCCATGTCCAGAGCATTCTCAACCCGCCGGGCAATCCCAAGGCCAACTACATCGAAAGCGCAAAAATGAGCAGCGACCCACGGGCCTGGTACTACGATGCCGCCCACGTCGAAGGAAGTTGGTGGACGCAATGGCTGGGCTGGATCCAGGAACGCTCCGGCGCCCAGCACGAAACCCAGATGACCTTGGGCAACGCGAACTACCCGCCTCTGGACGCCGCCCCCGGCACCTATGTTCGCGTGCGCTGAAGCCCCCACCCCACAGCCAGGCGATTGGCCGTGGCACGACTCGATCATTAAGAAGACCGGATGAAAACCCGCGACCGCATCCTTGAATGTGCCCTGCAATTATTCAACGAAAAGGGCGAACCGAACGTATCCACGATGGAAATCGCCAACGAAATGGGCATCAGCCCAGGCAACCTCTACTACCACTTCCATGGCAAGGAACCGCTGATCCTCGGGTTGTTCGAGCGCTTCCAGAGCGAACTGGCACCGCTGCTGGACCCACCGGCGGATGCGCAGTTGGCGCCGGAAGACTACTGGCTGTTCCTGCACTTGATCGTCGAGCGCCTGGCCCAGTACCGGTTTCTGTTCCAGGACCTGTCGAACCTGGCCGGGCGCCTGCCGAAGCTGGCCAAGGGCATCCGTCAACTGCTCAACGCCCTGAAGCGAACCCTCGCCTCACTGCTGGCGCAGCTCAAGGCCCAGGATTTGCTGGTCAGCGATACCCAGGCCCTCGGGCAACTGGTGGAGCAGATCACCATGACGTTGCTGTTCTCCCTGGACTACCAGCGGATCCTGGACCGCGAGGGCGAGGTTCGACTGGTGGTCTACCAGATCATGATGCTGGTGGCGCCGCACCTGCCGCCCGCGACCAAGGTGGCGACGGAGCGGCTGGCGTTGCGGTACCTGGAAGAGCATGACTGACGACCAGCAGTGGAAGATCCATTGTGGGAGCGAGCTTGCTCGCGATTGCGGTGTATCAGTCAAGATCAATACTGCTGACCCACCGCTATCGCGAGCAAGCTCGCTCCCACATTGTTTTCCGGGTGATTTCAAGGTT
Source organism: Pseudomonas sp. NFIX10 (assembly GCF_900111955.1). Taxonomy (NCBI): domain Bacteria; kingdom Pseudomonadati; phylum Pseudomonadota; class Gammaproteobacteria; order Pseudomonadales; family Pseudomonadaceae; genus Pseudomonas; species Pseudomonas sp. NFIX10. The sequence continues at coordinate 8,558 of NZ_FOKH01000012.1, forward strand.
TGAGATTGACCTGCGTACAAACAAAAACGCCCGACCTTCACAGGCCGGGCGTTTTTGCATGTCCCGCAGAATCAGGACTGGGTGGAAGGCGTCGTTGGAGTCGCCGATGGTGCTGGAGTGGCGACCGGAGTCGGAGCGGCGACGGAGTTCGTCGTGCTCGCCGGGGTTGCCGGTTTGGCGGCCGCGGTTGGCGCCTTGGGCGCGGCGGCTTTTGGCGCGGCCGTTTTTTTCACGGCAGGCTTTTTCGCCGCGGCGGGTTTGGCCGCCGCTTTTGCCGCTGGCTTGGCTGCAGGCTTGGCCGCTGCGGGTTTGGCTGCAGCAGTCTTGGTCGCTGGCTTGGCAGCCGGTTTGGCGGCGGGCTTGGCGGCCGCTTTCGCCGCTACCGGCTTGGCCGTCGTCTTGGCAGCAGGTTTGGCCGCAGCGGTTTTAGCCGCGGGCTTGGCCGCTGCTTTCACCGCTGGTTTGGCGGCGGGTTTTGCCGCAGCCTTGGCCAGTGGTTTGGCTGCCGTTTTAGCGGCCGGTTTGGCCGCCGCCGTCTTGGTCGCCACGGGTGCGACTTTGGCGCCGGTGAGTTTTTCGATCTGCTTGGTCAGGGTGTCGACCTTGCTGTGCAGCGCCTTGACTTCATTACGGCTCGGCACGCCCAGGCGCGAGATCGCGCTGTTCAGGCGCTTGTCGAAAGCCCCTTCCAGTTCGTCCCATTTACCCAGTGCCCGATCCTTCACGCCGCCGATGCGCGACTTGGCGGACTCGGCAGAGTCCTTGGCGGCATCGACTTGTTTGCCGACTGCCGTCTTGGTGAGTTTTTCGGCCTTTTCGCCGTCCTTAACCAGGGACTCGAAGAGCTTGCTGCCGTCAGTGTCGATCTTCGAGTACACGCCTAAACCAGCAAGCCAGATTTTGCGGGAATATTTTTCAATCTTCCCGGCCCACGAGCTGCCCTCTTTTTCTGTGATCTTTTTGCCAGCCATCCCGTTCTCCTTAATGTTTACGCGCGACACGTTCGAGCAATGCTGTAAGCTCATCGAGCTTAGCAGAGAGTGTCTCAACGTCATGTTTAGACGGAATGCCGATACGATTCAAGGCACTTGCAACACGCGCATCGAATACCTTCTCGACTTTATCGAGTTGTACTTCAACCCGGGCCTTGAAAGTATTGACGTCACTCTTGGCTTCAATCAATTCGCTGTTGGCCGCTTCAAGTTTCCCGGCAATTTTCTTTTTGCCTTTGGTTTCAATAACTTCGCCAGCCTTAACCAACTCCTGGAAGTACCCGCTGCCTTCCTGGCCGACCTTCGTGTAGGCGCCCAGGCCAGCCAGCCAGATCTTGCGCGCGTACGTTTTCACGTCGCTGAGCGTGGAAGATTCAACGTCGGTTTTTTTCTTCAGAATAACTTTGGCCATGGTGCACCTCACTCGAAAAAAGGTTTGAGGAACTGCCCGCACATGGACGGGCTCAGGCACAAAGTAGTGACAATAATTAGAAACGGCACCCTAACAACTGACACAAAACCGGAGGGCGATGACTATCCCGGTGGGAGCGAGCTTGCTCGCGATGGCGGAGTGTCAGCCAACCTTGATGTGACTGAAACAATGCAATCGCGAGCAAGCTCGCTCCCACAGGGTGGGGTGGGGAATTTCAGCTTTGCGTTCACCTCCCTTTTGGTCGATCAGGCCAACGCCTTATCCAACGCCTTTTCAATTTCCGTCTTGATCGTGCCGCTCATGGCCGACATCAACATGCCCAGCTCCACGTCGACGCGGATCGAATCCTCGCCCACATGCACTTCGCCCTTGACCCCGGAACGCTTGAGTTTCAGGGTGTCGCCTACCCACTGCGGCTCCAGGCCATAGCTGTCGGACAACTTCTGCGCCAGCTTGTCGGCCTTCTCTCGCGCCGCTTCCTTGCCCAGGCCATGGGCACGCTCAACAGTTATACGGGCCATCGGGTGACTCCTGTTTTATCGGGACTTGCCTGAACGTTTCAGACCCTGGCTGCGTCAAAACGTCCCGGCGGTGGCCCATCTTACCTTCAGCCTTGCCAAGACAAAGCCCTCCACCGGGATTAGAATGTCCCGCATTCTTTTTTGGTGACCGCGATATGACTGATCAGCGCAAAAGCAGCGATGCCGAACCCACCACTCACTTCGGCTTCAAGAACGTGCCGGAAAGCCAGAAAGCGGAAAAAGTCGCTGAGGTTTTCCACTCGGTAGCCGCCAAATACGACTTGATGAACGACCTGCTCTCGGGCGGCATGCACCGCCTGTGGAAGCGTTTCGCGATCGAGCTGTCGGGCGTGCGCAGCGGCAATCGTGTGCTGGACATCGCTGGCGGCACGGGCGACCTGACGAAGAAGTTTTCCCACATCGTCGGGCCGACCGGCCAGGTGGTGCTGGCCGACATCAACGAGTCCATGCTCAAGGTCGGCCGCGACCGCCTGCTGGACCTGGGGGTGGCCGGCAATGTCGAGTTCGTCCAGGCCGATGCCGAAAAGCTGCCGTTCCCCGACAACCATTTCGACTGCGTGACCATCGCCTTCGGCCTGCGCAACGTCACCCACAAGGAAGACGCCCTGCGCTCGATGCTGCGCGTGCTCAAGCCCGGCGGCCGCCTGCTGGTGCTGGAGTTCTCCAAGCCGACCAACGCGCTGATGTCCAAGGCCTATGACGCCTACTCGTTCGCCTTCATGCCGCTGATGGGCAAGCTGATCACCAATGACTCGGAAAGCTATCGCTACCTGGCCGAATCGATCCGCATGCACCCGAACCAGGAAACCCTGAAGTCGATGATGGTCGAAGCCGGTTTCGACCGCGTGACCTACCACAACATGACCGCGGGCATCGTCGCCCTGCACCGCGGTATCAAGCCCTGATGTTGCTCACCGGCCTGCTCGCCAGCGTCGAACTCGGCATCAACCGGGTGCTGCGCCTGGACAGCACGGCGCTCGCGCGCCTGGCGCACTTGAGCGGCAAGGTGATCGCCGTCGACTGCCGCAACCCGGCGTTGCAGTTGTTCATCCTGCCCAGCGACGAAGGCCTGATGCTCGCCGCCCACTGGGAAGCCGAGGCGGATTGCACCCTGCGCGCCCCGGCCTCGAGCCTGCTGAACCTGGCCCTGGGCAAGGACAAGACCGCGGTGCTGCACAGCCCCGAAGTCGAACTCGACGGCGACAGTGGCGTGCTGCTGGAACTGGCGGCGATTCTCCAGGACCTGGAACTGGACTGGGAATACGAAGTGTCCCGCTGGATCGGCCCGGTGGCGACCCAGTTGCTCAGCGGCCATCTGCACAGTCGCCGCCGCTGGTATCGCCAGGGCTTCGCCAGCCTGGGACAGAATCTGAGTGAATACCTGGCCGAAGAATCGCGTACCCTCGTAGGCCAACGCGAGGCCCAGGCCCGTTTTGATGAACTGGACCAGGTCAAGCTTGACCTGGAACGTCTCGAGGCGCGTTTCGAGCGCCTTTCCCGATCCCTTGAAACCAAGCGATAACGCATGAAGCTGCTTGCCGTCCGCCGTTTGTTGCGCATCCAGCGCGTCGTGATCCGCTACCGCCTCGATGACCTGCTGTTCGCCCTGCCGCTGCCCTGGTTTCTCCTGGCGCTGCGCTTCGTGCTGCCGTGGCGCTGGTTCCCCCGACGAACCCTGGACCTGACGCGTGGCGCGCGCCTGCGCCTGGCCTTGCAGGACCTGGGACCGATCTTCATCAAGTTCGGGCAGATCCTCTCGACCCGGCGCGACCTGCTGCCCGAAGACATAGCCGATGAACTGATGCTGTTGCAAGACCGCGTGCCGCCGTTCGATTCCAAGCTGTCGGTGGCGCTGATCGAGGAACAACTGGGCAAGAAGATCAGCGAAGTGTTCAGCCGTTTCGACGTCGAGCCCCTGGCTTCGGCCTCCGTGGCCCAGGTGCACGCCGCCCAGCTCAAGAGCGGCGAAGAGGTGGTGGTCAAGGTCATCCGCCCGGGCCTCAAGCCCATCATCGCCCAGGACCTGGCGTGGCTGTTCATCCTCGCCCGCGCCGCCGAACGGTTGTCGGCCGATGCCCGCCTGCTGCACCCGGTGGACGTGGTCCAGGACTACGAAAAAACCATCTACGACGAACTCGACCTGCTGCGCGAGGCCGCCAACGCCAGCCAGCTGCGCCGCAACTTCGAAGGTTCGCCGCTGCTCTATGTGCCGCAGGTCTATTGGGACTGGTGCCGACCGAAAGTACTGGTGATGGAGCGCATCTACGGCATCCAGGTCACCGACCTGGCGACCCTGGCCGACCAGCGCACCGACATGAAACTGCTGGCCGAGCGCGGCGTGGAAATCTTCTTCACCCAGGTGTTCCGCGACAGTTTCTTCCACGCCGACATGCACCCGGGCAACATTTTCGTCAGCACCGTGCAACCGTGGAGCCCGCAATACATCGCCATCGACTGCGGCATCGTCGGCAGCCTGACCCCCGAGGACCAGGACTACCTGGCCCGCAACCTGTTCGCCTTCTTCAAGCGTGATTACCGCCGTGTCGCCCAACTGCATATCGATTCGGGCTGGGTGCCGGCCGAGACCAAGCTCAACGAATTCGAAGCGGCGATCCGAACCGTGTGCGAACCGATCTTCGAAAAACCGTTAAAAGATATTTCCTTCGGCCAGGTTCTGATGCGCCTGTTCCAGACCGCGCGACGCTTCAACATGGAGGTCCAGCCCCAGTTGGTGCTGTTGCAGAAAACCCTGTTGAACATCGAAGGCCTCGGTCGCCAGCTGTACCCGGACCTCGACCTGTGGAACACCGCCCAACCGTTCCTCGAACGCTGGATGCGCGAGCGCGTCAGCCCGCGCGCCTTGCTGGGCAACGTGCAGAGCCAGTTCGAGCAGATTCCGCACCTGGCCAACATGACCCGCGACCTGCTCGAACGCATGTCCCAACCCCACGCCCACGACCCGGCGCCACCGTGGCACCGACGCAAGGACGACTGGCTGTTGCGCCTGCTTGGCGCGGCTCACCTGGGCGGCGGCGCGGTGCTGGCGACCGGCGGGCCGTTGAGCGAACTGGGTCACTGGCCGGCCGGTATCATGATGGCGGTCGGTCTGTATCTGGTCGTTCGCCGATAGCCAGCACCGATTCGCGCTGGCACACTGTTTCAACGCTGGGCCCGCCGACGTCAGGTGCGCGGCCCATGGTCGGAGTCAACGATGAAAAACTGGCAGGACGAGATCAAGTGGGACGCTGACGGCCTGGTGCCGGCCATCGCCCAGGACCACAAGACCGGGCGCGTATTGATGATGGCCTGGATGAACCGTGAGGCACTGGCCCTGACCGCCGCCGAGAACCGAGCCATCTATTGGTCACGTTCCCGTGGCAAGCTGTGGCGCAAGGGTGAAGAGTCCGGGCATGTACAGCACCTGCATGAGATGCGCCTGGATTGCGACGGCGACGTCATCATCCTGATGGTCGAGCAAGTCGGTGAGATTGCTTGCCACACCGGCCGTCAAAGCTGCTTCTATCGCGTCTTCGAGAACGGCGATTGGAAAACCGTCGACCCGGTGCTCAAGGACCCGCATGCCATTTATTCAGGACATACCCATGAGTGACACCCTGACCCGCCTGGCCCAGGTGCTGGAAGAGCGCAAGGGCGCCGCGGCCGACAGCTCCTATGTCGCCAGCCTGTACCACAAGGGCTTGAACAAGATTCTGGAAAAAGTCGGCGAAGAATCCGTCGAGACCATCATCGCTGCCAAGGACGCCGCCATCAGCGGCGACTGCAGCGACGTGATCTACGAGACCGCCGACCTGTGGTTCCACAGCCTGGTCATGCTGGCCCAACTGGGGCAGCATCCGCAGGCCGTACTGGATGAACTGGACCGTCGCTTCGGTCTGTCCGGGCACGTCGAGAAAGCCTCGCGCCCGTCCGCCTGATCCATTTTTGAGAGGAGTAGCCACATGGGTATCTTTGACTGGAAACACTGGGTCGTCATCCTGATCGTCGTGGTGCTGGTGTTCGGCACCAAGAAACTGAAGAACCTCGGCACCGATGTCGGCGAGTCGATCAAGGGTTTTCGCAAGGCCATGAACGATGACGAGAAACCGGCCGATCCGACGACAAACCAGGCTCAGCCCGCACAACCGACCCAACCGGTACATCCACAGGCCACTCAGCCTGTGAATGCGCCGAATACCATCGATGTGCAGGCCCAAAAAGTCGAAGAGCCCATCCGTAAAGACTCGTGAGCACTGACTAATGTTTGGGATCAGCTTCACTGAACTGCTGCTCGTCGGCCTCGTCGCCCTGCTGGTACTGGGCCCCGAGCGCCTGCCGGGTGCTGCGCGCACCGCCGGCCTCTGGATCGGGCGCCTGAAGCGCAGCTTCAATGCGATCAAACAGGAAGTTGAACGTGAAATCGGTGCCGACGACATCCGTCGGCAACTGCACAACGAACACATTCTGTCCCTGGAGCAGGAGGCGCGGAAAATCTTCACGCCCACCCAGCAGGAACCGACGCCAGTTCAGCCTGAGGCCGAGCCGACGGTGGCTCCCCAAGTGCCAGAAGGTGGCGCGCCGGTGGCTGAACCGGCGCCAGTGACACCGACGGTCGCGGACACAGCGCCCCCAGCTGTCCCTGCGCCTAACGATCCTACTTTGCCGCCGCGAGCCCCATGAGCGATATTCCTGAAAACGACCAGCCGATGCCGCTGGTATCGCACCTCACCGAGTTGCGCACCCGCCTGCTGCGTTGCGTCGCGTCGGTGTTCATCATCTTCGCCGGGCTGTTTTCCTTCACCCAGCAGATCTACACCTTCGTCTCCACGCCACTGCGCCAGTACCTGCCAGTAGGCGCGACAATGATCGCCACCGACGTGTCGTCGCCGTTCCTGACGCCATTGAAGCTGACGATGATGGTCTCGCTGTTCCTGGCGATCCCGGTGATCCTCCACCAGATCTGGGGCTTCATCGCACCGGGCCTGTACAAGCATGAAAAGCGCATCGCCGTGCCGCTGCTGGTGTCCAGCATCCTGCTGTTCTACACCGGCATGGCTTTCGCCTATTACCTGGTGTTCCCGCTGATCTTCAAGTTCTTCGCCGCCGCCACCCCGGCGGGCGTGGAGATGATGACCGACATCAGCAGCTACCTGGATTTCGTCATGACGCTGTTCTTCGCCTTCGGCGTGGCGTTCGAAATCCCCGTGGCCGTGGTGCTGCTGGTGTGGATCGGCGTGGTCGACGTGGCCTACCTGAAGAAGATCCGTCCCTACGTGATCATCGGCTGCTTCGTGGTCGGCATGATCCTGACCCCGCCGGACATTTTCTCCCAGACCCTGCTGGCGGTGCCGATGTGGCTGCTGTTCGAGATCGGCATCCTGTTCGGCAGCCTGGTGCGCAAGCGTCGGGAAGAAGAACCCGAGGACCAGCCGGTCGATGACCACAACGACCAGCCGCCAGCGACCCAAGCGTGAACCTGCTGCTGCTCGAAGAGGCCGATTTCATCGGGCCTGACCGCGTCATCCTGAGCGATCGCCGGTTGACCCATATGCAGGAAGTCCATCGCAGTGCCGTCGGTGACAGCCTGCGGGTCGGGCGCATCGGTGGGTTGATGGGCTCGGCCCAGGTGCTGCGCCTGGAAGCTCGCGAGGCTGAACTGCAAGTGACCCTCGACCAGCCGCCACCGGCCAAGTTGCCACTGACCCTGGTGCTGGCGCTGCCGCGTCCGAAAATGCTTCGCAGGGTCTTCCAGACCATCGCCACCATGGGTGTGCCGCGAGTGGTGCTGGTCAACAGCTATCGCGTGGAAAAAAGTTTCTGGCAGACACCGTTCCTCGAGCCCGAGGCCATTCGTGAGCAATTGATCCTGGGGCTGGAGCAAGCCCGGGACAGCGTACTGCCTGAGGTTGTTATCGAGAAACGCTTCAAACCCTTCGTCGAGGACCGCCTGCCGGCCATCGCCAACGGCACCCTCGGCCTGGTCGGCCACCCTGGCAACCACCCGCCCTGCCCGCGAGCGCTGACAGAACCGGTGACCCTGGCCATCGGCCCCGAAGGCGGTTGGATTCCCTACGAGATCGACCTGCTGGGCAAGGCCGGCCTGCAACCGGTGCAACTGGGCGAGCGAATCCTGCGGGTCGAGACCGCGGTTACGGCACTGCTTGCCCGGTTGTTCTGACCCGGCAACACCCACACAGGCACATGATCCTTATGGCGAGGGAGCCCCCAGCGCCTATTTTCTACAGATCCCGCCAACGCTGCCGATACAGATCCCATAAAACCAATTCAACGCTCCAAGGGAGTATCAGCATGTTCCGGTGGCTTGCCCAGGGTCTGGGAAATGTAAGCGTCAATCGCAAACTCGGCGCAGGCTTCGGCTTGGTGTTGTTCCTCACCTTGATGATCGCATTCACCGGCTGGTCCGGCCTGAGCAATGTCATCAGCCGGGGCGATAAACTGGGGTTCATTGCCAGTCTCAATGACTTGAGCAAAGACTTGAACCTGGCCAGCATCGACTACAACACCACGCGGGGCGAGAAAGGACCGCAAGCGGTCAACGATCTGCTTGGCAAGCTCGAGGCCGGGCTGAAAACCGCTCGCGAGTCGATCGAACAGCCGGCCGACGTCGCGTTGATCGACAAGCAACTGGCCGCCGTCGCCGAATACAAAGGCGCCTTCGCCCAGATGACCCGCGCTACCGTCAGCCGCGAAGATGCACGCAGCAAACTCGGCGCCAGCGCCGACAACGCCGTGGCCCGCGTCGCCGAAGTTGAAAAGTTGATGCTGCAAGCGGGCGACGTCACCCCGTTCAACAGCGTGGTCACCCTGAGCAAGGCCATCCAGCAGGCCCGCTACCAGGTTCGCGGCTACACCTACAGCGGCAAGAGCGAAGCCCAGCAACCCGCCCTCGAGGCCATCGACAACGTCCTCAAACTGCTCGCGCGCCTGCCAGACGAATTGCCCCAGGAACACGCCGCCAACCTGCAGCAGGCCAGCGACTCGTTCAATCTGTACCGCGCGGCGGTCGCCCAGTTCCGTGATTCACAAATCGAAAACGCCGCCGCACTCCAGCGTATGACTGAGCAGGGCCAGATTCTGATCGATTCCAGCCAGAAACTGACCGTGTCCCAGACAGCCGTGCGTGACCACGACGTTGCCCAAGCCAAGACGCTGCTGGTCGTAGCCGCCACGCTGGCGCTGCTGTTCGGTGTGATCGCTGCCCTGTTCATCACCCGGCAGATCGTCGGCCCGCTCGGCGAGACCTTGAAAGTTGCCGAACGCGTGGCTGCCGGCGACCTGACCCACAACCTCACCTCCGAGCGCCGCGACGAACTCGGCCAACTGCAACGCGCCATGCAAAGCATGACCGTCGGCCTGCGGCAATTGATCGGTGGCATCAGCGAAGGTGTGACCCAGATCTCCAGCGCTGCCGAACAGCTCTCGGCCGTGACCGAGCAGACCAGCGCCGGGGTCAATAGCCAGAAAGTGGAAACCGATCAGGTCGCCACCGCCATGCACGAAATGACCGCCACAGTGCAGGAAGTCGCGCGCAACGCCGAGGAAGCCTCCGAAGCCGCCGTCGCAGCCGACCAACAGGCCCGCGAAGGTGACAAAGTGGTGGGCGAGGCCATTGCCCAGATCGAGCGGCTGGCCAAGGAAGTAGGCAATTCCACCGCCGCCATGGGGGAGTTGAAGCGCGAAAGCGACAAGATCGGCAGCGTCCTGGACGTGATCAAGTCCGTGGCCCAGCAGACCAACCTGCTGGCGCTCAACGCCGCCATCGAGGCAGCCCGTGCCGGCGAGGCAGGACGAGGCTTCGCCGTGGTGGCCGATGAAGTCCGCAGCCTGGCCCAGCGCACCCAGAAGTCCACCGAAGAAATCGCAGAACTGATTGTTGGCCTGCAAAGCGGCACCGAACAGGTCGCGACCATCATGGACAACAGCCGCAGCCTGACCGACAGCAGCGTCGAACTGACCCGCCGCGCGGGAGGCTCGCTGGAGAACATTACTCGCACGGTTTCGGCGATCCAATCGATGAACCAGCAGATCGCAGCCGCGGCCGAGCAACAGAGTGCGGTGGCTGAGGAGATCAACCGTAGCGTACTGAATGTGCGTGATGTGTCGGAGCAGACAGCGTCGTCCAGTGAAGAAACTGCGGCCTCCAGTGCCGAGCTGGCGCGGTTGGGGGTTCATTTGCAGACGTTGGTGGGACGGTTCCGGGTTTAACTTGGCGTGGGGATACCCGTGCTCTTCAGGGCACACAGTATTCACGCACACCGCCGAGCCCTGTGAGAGCCGAGCTTGCTCGCGATAGCGGTGGGTTTGTTTGCATCAATGCTGAATGTACCGCCGCCTCGCGAGCAAGCTTTGCTCCCACACAGATTTTTGGTCGTTCATAGGATCAGCGTCCACCGCCGAGCCCTGTGGGAGCCGAGCTTGCTCGCGATGGCGGTGGGTCTGCTTGCATCAATGCTGAATGTGCCGCCGTCTTCGCGAGCAGGCTCGCTCCCACAATTGGATCGGAGTACGACTGGGTGAACCAGGTCGGCTATCAGCCCGCCTCGCGAGCAAGCTTTGCTCCCACACAGGTTTTTGGTCGTTTATAGGATCAGTGTCCACCGCCAAGCCCGGTGGGAGCCGAGCTTGCTCGCGATAGCGGTGGGTCTGCTTGCATCCATGCTGAATGTACCGCCGTCTTCGCGAGCAAGCTCGCTCCCACATTGGATCGGAGTACGACCGGGTGAATCAGGTCGGCTATCAGGCCGCCTCGCGTCGGACGTTGATCTCGGCGCCCCGTTAACCACGCTGGCCGAACGCAGGCATTGTGGAGTGGGCATCCCGGCATGGATGCCGGGATAGCCGCGCTGGGCCATGGATGGCCCTTCGCGGCGGGCCCACGGAGCAATGCCTGCGTTCGGGCACACCGAGCCTAGGCGAGGTGCCGAGTGGTGGGGCATAAAGCGTTTTGGTTACTTTTGCGCTTCTCAAAAGTGACCCGCCGTAAGGGCGGAACCCTAAGCAGCCGTTACCCAAATAACGGATATACACACAAAAATCCCCACCCCCACAATCCGTCATCCCAAGGCTACGAAGCCTTGCGCCATTGCCTACAACTACGCCAGAATCCGCCGGCTTGTGCGCCTTGGGCCTGGGCTTTAACGTTTGCGGGTCGCTGTCAGTTCAGCGATCGGGTTTAGCAGCCTGGACATCCTAGACGTACGCTCTCCACATGCATGAGCAGGCTTCAACGCTTGCGCATCTATGCCATGGCGGTTGTGCGTGGGAGACCTTCGGGTCTGCCGGGTTCTAGGGTCCCGGTCTGCTAACCCGCGTACAGTCGCCACCATTCTCGTTTAGCAGCGATATCTGGCGGCTCCACTACCCTAGGAGCGTCAACCATGCACAAGGTCACACCCAACCCACCCGAACCAGAAACAGACCCCAAGAAACTCCAGGAAGCCTCTGATCGCGCGCTCGATTACTACCTGAACCCCAAACAGGCCAAATCCGAGAATAAACCGTCGCCAGGCCAGCTCTTCACCATCGTCGACGGCATCGACACCGAAAGCCTGCTGGCCAACCTCAGCGAAACCCTCGCCTCAGCCGATGCCATGGTCAGCGACCTTGCGTTCGACCTGAAAGGCTCACGACGCCATGTTGCCCTCGGCATCCTGCAACTGATCGAACTGAGTGGTTTGTTGGCGAATCGACTGTTGGATAACGTCAACCCGCAGCACTGACCAACATCGCCGCAAAACTCAGGACCACAGATAAAAAACTCGCCCAACAAAAAGCCCCGCGTTCTTTCAAAGGCGGGGCTATTTTGATTTATCTGGGAGACGGAACCAGCACGATTGGCGAGTGCATTAACGTACCGTCAAGTCCATTCGGTATCCTGCCCCCGGAGCGCCTTCGTGCAACGCCGACTGAATCCTTTCATACAAAGCATTGGCCTCCGCAGTCGTTATTGACCGAGAACAATCACGCAGTACGACGCGCAGTAGAACATTCTCCTGATCGGCCAGAAGGCCAAGCCGCTCAATAGCCTGGGGCGGCAATTCAGATGAAACCCAACGTCCTTTGATCTGCATTTCCTCGATCCAGACAGAACAGTCCCCGGCCGCCTGAAGCATCCTCTCCGTCAGCACCTCCTCGCTCAATCCAGGAGACACCGCCACCGAAATATCTCGAGAAATCGAAGGCAAGCGCGAAACGGCGCTCCATGGCCGCAGATCTTGCATTTGAGCCTGCACTCGTTCGTTAGAGTCTCGCAACAAACGGATATCTGGAATGCCCTTGCGTAGCATCGTCAACCGATCCAGGCCCATTCCCAACGCTAGTCCACCATGGCTCCGAGGATCAATTTTTAATCGCCTCAGTAGCGAAGTAGCGATGAGGCCGCATTCGAGTACTTCAACATTGGCGCCGTCGTTCAATACATTCACTTCGATTCCACCCTCGGTGTAGTGATGCGGGCTGTCGCTGTAGACCCAAGGCTTATCGGGTACCGCGGCGCCGAGAATATCGCCGACCAGACGCAACAGATGCTCACGATCCGAAAGTTCTGGATCGCCCAGAACCCAAACATCCATTTGATGCGGTTCGGCGCAATGCCACCTATCCCGACTGTCGCGGCGAAATGTGATGCCCGGAGCGGCGAGCAGGATCATTTCCCCCGTCTTGCGCTCTTGAGCAGCCAGTTGAAGGGCGACGGGAATCTGGCTGGTAGTTTGCGTGCGCAATAGCGAATGTTCGCTCACCCAGCGCGTGTGTTCACTGCCCAAGGTGATCTCTGCCGGGTCATAGCCCAGTAGCCCATAGTTTTCTTCGGCAGACACGATACGCGGGCCAGTCTGAATACGTGCCCGAGGCCAGCCGTTACGAATCAATCCCTCGACAATCTCATCGACCATCAGCCGAACCGCGTGGACGGGTGTATGTGTTTCTGTCAGGTCTGTTACGGACAGCGCCTGCTGGAGAGCTGCATCAGACAAATATTTTTTTGTACCTGCCATTTCCGACCCCTTAGTTTAAAACATCAAACGAACAGCAATAAAACCTATCAACACTAGACCACCCAAACAACGCCAGCGGGTCATTTACTTAAATTTCAGAAAACTGCTACAGACACTTCCCACACAAATAACCTCTTCGCAGCCAACAAACAAAAAACAGCACAATCCATTCTAAAAAACTCAAAAAGACCTATTCCAAACATTAGAAATACTTGGATTAATACAACCTCCCTTGTTCGACAAAGGGATTCCCAATAAAAAGGAGGGTAAACATGGAACAGCAAATAGATACATCAGAAAAACTGAGTCGCATGACCTCTGGCCCTGAAAACTTTGGATGGGCTCCATTGGCTTGGGCCTATACGGAGGACTGACTTCCGCTAACCAGCGGACGGCATTGTAGATGCCGTCCGCCTACCCAGGAGCAATCCATGTCATCCATGACCAGTATCCACACACTTTTTGGAGAGGAAGAATTCTGGGTCATTGCAGACTCACAGGAATTCCTTGATGAATGCAGTCATCAAGGATTAAACACTGCGCACATTCACGAGCTCAGTACTCTTCCTCGAAATAGCATAATTTTCTCGTTCAGCGACAACGCGGCCAGGCTCACGTTGGAGATTGCCAAGGCCACTCCAGTCAAGAAGAGCGTTTTCTGCGCAGCACAGGTCTTCGATCCGTCTTTCAGTAGCGCGAACTACGGTTTACGCTTACTGCTTAACAGCGATTTCAGAAGAGCGTTAGAAAGACAGCGTTTCTTTTTAAACATGCTTAACTCCCATGACTCATTTCTCCTATCAGGCGAAGACACTTTCGGAAAGGTCACACTCAACCGCCAGGCTGAGCCCTACGCTTTGATAGAGGAGGATATTTCAGAGAACTTCATACACTCAGCAGCCGAATTTTTCGAAGTGCACTATGCCCACATGAATATTCATGAACGCTGCCCGTTCTGTTTGAACGGAAAACTTAAGATTTCTGGAATCTTAACGGTATTAAGAAAAACCAACCCACAATTACCCAAGAACATTCGAGCCAGGCTTGCACTGTTATCAGACTCGCTAGCCAAGGCGGGAGGATTTCTGACAGTCGTGGAAAACAAGGTCACGTCTTTACAAGCCGACAACGAGGAGCATATCGAAACATTGAAATTAGCTGCCGGGGCTCGAGGACTCGGACTCACCGAATTCGCCATCGGCGTCAACGAAGAAATAGCAGCCTGCATAGATTACAAGGTGAACTCTCAAATGAATGAGGGCATCAACGGTGTCCACTTGGCTATCGGGGATGGTTCCAGCGGCTTTCACATTGACTTCCTCAGTCCAGACGTCAATGTCACTCCAGTTGTTCAATAACGCTAGTCACTCGAAATCCGGAAGTCCCACGTACAAATCCTTAGGCCAACAAAAAGCCCCGCTTCCTTTCAGAAGCGGGGCTTTTTGCGTATCAGGCCACTTGAGGCTGCACGCTCACCGGCTGTAGCGGTAGCAGCGGTGCATGAGGGTCGGCCTTGACCGACTCACGCCATGCCGCCAGCCACTCGGGGTGCGCCTCGCTCCAGACCTGCTCATGCAGGCGAGACAAGGCCACCGGGTCGCTCAGCAGGGCCAGCCGCTCGGCATTGCTGAGACCGGCAGGGCCGACTTTCAGGGCGTGACGAACGCGTTCGACCCGCAGCCATTCGATCGGCTCGGCCTTGCCGTGACGCGAGGTCGCCAGCGCATACGCCAAGGCGTTCTGCTGTGGATCGACCACCGCCCGGATGAAACCGTCGTTCAGTGCATGCCAACGGTTCTCATGGGTGTACTGGTCAGTCGACAGCAGCTCCTGCGGCGGTGCGTATTCCTCAGGGATCAGGAACAGGCTTTCATCACGGGACTTCAAGCCCAGGCCCACGCGGCTGGAGATCACCGACACCGGGATCGACAGCATCAGCGAACCCACGATCGGCACCAGCCACCAAAGGAAGCTCGGGTTCAACCAGATCACCAGCAAGGCCCAGAAGAAGCCCAGCAAAGTCTGCGGGCCGTGGCGCTTGACCGCTTCGCTCCATGGCGTGGAGTCATCGTCCCGCTTGGGCGAGTTCCAGGTCGCGGCCCAGCCCAGGAAAGCGGCGAGCACGAAGCGGGTGTGGAAGATCATCCGCACCGGCGCCAGCAACATGGAGAACAGCATCTCCAGCAGCATGGACAACGTCACCTTGAACTTGCCACCGAACGCCTTCGCCCCTTTCGCCCATATCAGCACGATGCTCAAGAGCTTGGGCAGGAACAGCAGCACGATGGTCGTCGAGAACAGGGCGATGGCCTTCTCCGGATGCCATTGCGGCCACAACGGATAAAGCTGGCGTGGCTCGAGGAAGTACTGCGGCTCCATCAATGTGTTCACCGCCAGCAGCGCGGTGGACAGCACCAGGAAGAAGAACCACAGCGGCGCCGACAGGTAGGACATCACGCCGGTCAGGAACACCGCACGGTGCACCGGGTGCATGCCCTTGACCAGGAACAGCCGGAAGTTCATCAGGTTGCCGTGGCACCAGCGACGGTCACGCTTGAGTTCGTCCAGCAGGTTCGGTGGCAGTTCTTCGTAGCTGCCCGGCAGGTCATAGGCAATCCACACGCCCCAGCCGGCACGACGCATCAACGCGGCTTCGACGAAGTCGTGGGACAGGATCGCGCCGGAGAACGCGCCTTTACCCGGCAACGGCGCCAAGGCGCAGTGATCGATGAACGGCTTCATGCGGATGATCGCGTTGTGCCCCCAATAATGGGATTCGCCCAACTGCCAGAAGTGCAGACCGGCAGTGAACAACGGACCATACACCCGGGTGGCGAACTGCTGCATGCGCGCATACAGCGTGTCCATGCCCGAGGCCCGCGGCGCGGTCTGGATGATGCCGGCGTCCGGCGTGGCTTCCATCAGCCGGACCAGGCTGGTCAGGCATTCGCCGCTCATCACCGAGTCCGCGTCGAGCACGACCATGTACTTGTAGTCGCTGCCCCAACGACGGCAGAAGTCGTCGAGGTTGCCGCTCTTGCGTTTCACGCGACGGCGACGACGGCGGTAGAAAATCTTGCCGAAGCCCCCGGTTTCACGGCAGACATCCAGCCAGGCCTGCTGTTCGGCCACGCAGATATCGGTTTCGTTACTGTCGCTGAGCACGAAGAAGTCGAAGTGATCCAGGTCGCCGGTGGCGGCCACCGACTCGAAGGTCGCGCGCAAACCGGCGAATACCCGCGGCACGTCTTCGTTGCAGATCGGCATCACCAGCGCAGTGCGGGCGTCCTTGGGAATGGGCTCGTTGCCAGCGCTGGCGCCGGAGATGCGGTACTTGTCATGGCCGGTGAGCAATTCGAGAAAGCCCATCAGCGCCGTCCAGAA
Source organism: Pseudomonas sp. NFIX10 (assembly GCF_900111955.1). Classification (NCBI taxonomy): domain Bacteria; kingdom Pseudomonadati; phylum Pseudomonadota; class Gammaproteobacteria; order Pseudomonadales; family Pseudomonadaceae; genus Pseudomonas; species Pseudomonas sp. NFIX10. The sequence continues at coordinate 24,921 of NZ_FOKH01000012.1, forward strand.
ACCCGCCGACACCCAGCAGAACAGGATCCCGAACAGAATCAGGATGCTGGTCTGCAACGCATACGGCAGCACTTGCGTGGCCGTCTGCAGCAGCGGTTGGTGCAAGACTTCGTCCAGATCCACCAGCGACCAGCCCTGGTACGGCATGATGCCTTTCATGTACCAACCGGCAACGATGGTCTGGCCGAGCATCAGGATCAGCAGGATGTAGCGGCGGATCGACCCCACGGTACGCCAGCGCGCATGAGGCAGCACGCGCTCATCCTTGGGCGGCTTCGGCGGGTTGGTACGCCCGGTCAGGCGCCGCCAACCGCGCACCAGGATATTGGTGCGCCACGGTTCCGGCACGACCTTGGTGCGGCGAATCGGCGGCGTCGCCTTCAAGCACACCCGGCCGTTGGCATCGAGGGCCAGCATTTCGGCGTCCTCGAGTTCCTCGGCAGTGCTCAGCGTCAGGCGACGGCCCACCGAGGCTTGCGCCGCCTCGTTGGGCGCGTCGAATGTCGAAGAAGCCAGGCGCTTGTGCAATTCGCTGAATGACGTGCAGCCCGCCAGCTCGGCGCGCTGCTCGTCGGTCATCGGCAAATGGGCCAGATACTCACTCAGAGATTCTGGTTGTACGGACGTATTACTCATCGGCAGGCAACTGGTAGCTCCAGGTCTCGGTCAGGACTTGCTCAGTCTGCTCCGGTTCCTGTGGGGTTGGGGTCGGCTCGGCAGCGGCGGCGGACGACTTGACGGCCTTGGCCTCTTTCGGCTCGCCGGCCTGCTCGTTGGCTTGCTCTTTTTCGCTCTGCTGCTTGGCGACCTTGTCGGCCTTGGCCAGCGTGGTCACGGAATGCGTGGTGGCTGGCAGCTCGACAGGGACAAGCGGCCTGACCAATGCGGCACGCATCTCGGTCGCTTTGCTCGGGTCCTTGATCTTCAGGCGCAGCGTCAGGCGCCAGCCCTTGGTTTCAGGGTTGTAGCGCACGCTGTTCTCGACGATCTCGGCGTTGTCGCCAACGCTCACCTGGCTACGCACCTCGGCCTCTTCAGGCAGCGCTTGCAGGGACGGCCCTTCGAAATCCACCAGGTAAGCCACGCTGCCGTCCGGTTGACGGATCAGGTTGGACTGCTTCACGTCACCGGTCGAACGCAGGGTCTGCTTGACCCAGGCGCTGTCTGGCGAGTGCAGGTTGGCTTCGTCGAGGGTCCAGTGCAGACGGTAGGCGAAGTCCAGCGGCTGGCCTGGCTCGGGCAGCTTTTCCGGGCTCCAGAACGCAACGATGTTGTCGTTGGTTTCGTCGGCGGTCGGGATTTCAACCAGATCGACAGTCCCTTTGCCCCAGTCGCCTTTCGGTTCGATCCAGGCGCTTGGACGTTTTTCGTAACGGTCATCCAGGTCTTCGTAGTGGCTGAAGTCACGACCACGTTGCAGCAGGCCGAAACCACGCGGGTTTTCTACCGAGAAGTTGCTCACGGCCAGGTGTTTCGGGTTGTTCAGCGGACGCCAGATCCACTCGCCGTTGCCGGCATGGATGGACAGGCCGCTGGAATCGTGGAGTTCACGACGGTAGTTCAGCACCTTGGAAGGCTGGTTGGCGCCGAACAGGAACATGCTGGTCAACGGGGCGATGCCCAGCTTGTTGACACGATCACGCAGGAACACCCGTGATTTCACGTCGACAACGGTGTCGGTGCCCGGACGCACGATCAGGCGATAGGCGCCAGTGGCCCGTGGCGAATCCAGCAGGGCGAAGATCACCAGGTGCTTGTCGGTCGGTTTCGGACGCTGGATCCAGAACTCGCGAAAGCGTGGGAACTCCTCACCGGACGGCAGCGCGGTGTCGATGGCCATGCCACGAGCGGACAAGCCGTAGACCTGGCCCTTGCCGATGACGCGGAAATAACTCGCGCCCAGCATGGTCATGATTTCGTCTTGCTTGTCGGCCTTGTTGATCGGGTACAACACGCGGAAGCCGGCGTAGCCCAGCTGTTCGGTGGCCTTGGGATCGAACTTCACGTCGCCGAAATCGAAACGCGTCGGGTCGTACTTGATCTCGTCGACGGTGGTCGCGGTGATTTCGTTGATCTTCACCGGTGTGTCGAAATGCATGCCCTGGTGATAGAAGGACAGCCGGAACGGGGTCTTCTGGTCGGCCCATTCAGCTTTTTCGGTGCGGAAACGAATTTTCTGATAATCGGCGAATTTCATTTCGCGGAATTCGTTCGGCAAATTGCTGCGCGGGGCTTCGAACTTCTGCCCGGCCAATTCTTGTGCCTTCGCCGATACATCATCCAGGCTGAATGCCCACAGTTGGCCCGCGCCGAACAGGCACAACAGGGCCGAGCCCGTTACCAGGGCGCTTCTCAACCGTTTGGCCGTCATTTTTGGTGCATTACAGGGACTAACAATCACGAGCAACCCTCGCCGAAAACTGATCAAAAAACCAACGGCCAGATAAAGTATCTGCACGGTAACGGCGCTGAAAAACCGCTCCTGCTGACCACTCTTGCCAAGTTGGCGAGCATTGTTCCGACTCCGACGGGGCAAAATGATTCCCCAAACGGTCCAGGACAACTCTCTACCTAAGTCAAATGGACCAGCGAACGCTGATCCCCCGTAGCGCGCGATTATCTAGTAGCCCGCGTGACAACGCATCAGGGGTAGCAAAGTATTTATCGAGAAAACTCACCGCTTTACCTCGAAACAGAACCGAAAAGATGTTTCTAACGCTTTCAGGACTGTAGCAGGAAGGTTACCGGGCCATCATTGACCAGATGAACCTGCATGTCGGCGCCGAATCTACCCGATGCCACAGTGCCATGCACCTGTTTCGCCTGACTCAGCAAATAGTTGAACAATTCTTCGCCCAGGGCCGGAGGCGCAGCCGTGGAAAAACTCGGGCGCAGACCGCTCTTGGTGTCCGCCGCCAAGGTGAATTGCGACACCAGCAGCAACCCACCACCGACATCCGCCAAGGACAGGTTCATCTTGCCCTCGGCGTCGCTGAACACTCGATAGTTAAGCAGCTTGTGCAGGAGTTTGTCGGCGCTGGCCCGGGTGTCCCCGGGCTCGACAGCCACCAGCACCAGCAAGCCCTGGTCCACGGCCCCGACGATCTCGCCTGCCACCTCGACCCGGGCGCCGCGCACCCGTTGCAACAGCCCCTTCATGCTTCTTCGGGCGGCAAGTCGAGCAGGCGCCGGGCCATCTGCGCGGCGGCGCGCACCAACGCGTCGGTAATCCCCGGCTCCGAGGCGGCGTGGCCGGCGTCGCGGATCACCTGCAGTTCGCTGTTGGGCCAGTTCTGATGCAGCTCCCAGGCATTGTCCAATGGGCAGATGACGTCGTAGCGGCCGTGCACGATGACGCCTGGCAGATGGGCGATCTTACCCATGTCGCGAATCAACTGGTTGGGCTCGAGGAAAGCGTTGTTGGTGAAGTAGTGACATTCGATCCGGGCGATCGACAGCGCCCGCTGCGGCTCGGAAAAGCGATCGACCACCAGCGGGTTCGGACGCAGGGTGGCGGTACGACCTTCCCAGGTAGACCAGGCCTTGGCCGCGTGCATCTGGGCGATCTGGTCGTTGCCGGTCAGGCGCTTGTGGAAAGCGCTGAGCAGGTCGTCACGCTCGTCCAACGGGATCGGTGCGATGTAGTCCTGCCAGTAGTCGGGAAACAGGCGACTGGCGCCGGCCTGATAGAACCACTCGATTTCCTGCGGACGGCAGAGAAAGATCCCACGCAAGATCAGGCCATGCACCCGCTCCGGATGGGTCTGGGCGTACGCCAGGGCCAGGGTCGACCCCCAGGAACCGCCGAACAGCACCCATTTGTCGATACCCAGGTGCTTGCGGATACGCTCCAGGTCTTCGACCAGATCCCAGGTGGTGTTGTTTTCCAGGCTGGCGTGGGGGGTGGACCGACCGCAACCGCGCTGGTCGAAGGTGACGATGCGGTACAGGTTCGGATCGAAGTAGCGACGGCTCTGCGCATCGCAGCCGGCACCCGGGCCGCCGTGAATGAACACCACTGGCAGGCCTTCTGGGGAACCGCTTTCATCGACATAGAGCGTGTGGGTGTCATCGACAGCCAGATCGTGCCGGGCATGGGGTTTGATCTGCGGGTACAAAGTCTGCATTGCGCGCTCCGTAAGGGGTCGAGTCATCCCTGTAGGGACTTCTATTTAGTCTGCCGTCCGGCATCATAAACCCGAATGACCTTAATGAGCATGTCCCCTGCGCAGTCAAAGCATGTCAGCCAGGTACGCCAGCAGCGCGCGATACATCCGATCGACCTCCGGCACCTGGCCCCGGCCACGCAGGCAACCGTGGACCAGCCCGTTGCCGACATACAGCACGGCGTCCCTCCCTGCGGCGTTCAGCCGCTCGCAATAAAGGATGCCGTCGTCGCGCAGTGGATCCCATTGCGCGACGGCAACCAGCGCCGGCGGCAAGCCGTCCAGGTTGTCGGCGAGTAACGGCATGGCATAAGGCGAGGGACGAGCGCCACCCAGGTACAGCGCCTCATAGCGCTCCAGGTCGCGACTGCTCAGGAGCGGGGCATCGAAGCACTCGTGACGCGAGGGCAGATCCGCGGGGCCACCGAGCGCCGGATAAATCAAGACCTGGGCCCGGGGCAACGGTTGCCCGGCATCGCGCAAGGCCAGGCATAACGCGGCGGCGAGATTGCCGCCGGCGCTGTCACCGAGCACCAGCCGACGACGGGGGTCGATGGCAAACGGGGCGTCCGCCAAGTGGCGCCACACCGCGAGGCAATCGTCGAAACCGGCCGGAAACGGATGCTCCGGGGCCAGCCGGTAATCCACCGCCACCACCAACGCGCCCAGCTCAGCGGCCAGCTCCATGCAGATGAAGTCATGGGAATCCAGGTCCCCCACGACCCAGCCGCCACCGTGCAGGTAAAGCATGCATGGCCAGCCGGCGAGCGGTGCCGCACATTGCGGGTAATAGGCCCGCACCACCACGCCGGCCAGTTCGAAATCCTCGATGGCCAGCGTCGGCGGGCAAGGCGCAGTGAACGCCCGGCACATCTGGCTGTAGGCCTGGCGCGAACCGACGAGGCTGTCGTCCGCGCTGGTGAAGCTCAGGGTTTTGTCGATGAAGGCTGACATTGCCTGGGAGAGTGGGTAGGTCATCGTGGTGTGGCTCGAAGGCTTTTGTGGCGAGGGAGCTTGCTCCCGCTGGGTGGCGCAGCCGCCCCAAGAATCTTGTGAGCGCTGCGCACTCAAGCGGGAGCAAGCTCCCTCGCCACAGGGGTTATCAGTGCCCGGAAAACTGCCTCAGTTCTTGAGACTGGCCTGCACCGCCGCCACGCCATCCTTGCCATCGAAGCTCGTGACACCCGCCAGCCAGCGCTGAAGATCCTCGGGGTGCTCGCGCAGCCACTGGCGGGCGACGTCCTGGGGTGTCTTGCGCTCCATGATCGGCACCATCAACTGACTCTCCTGGGCAGCGGTGAAGGTGAGGTTTTCCAACAGCCGGCTCACATTCGGGCAACGCTGGGCGTAGTCCGGCGCGGTCACGGTGGACACGGTCGCGGCGCCTTCGTTCGGACCATAGACGTCCTCGCTGCCGGTCAGGTACGTGATGTTCATGTTGATGTTCATCGGGTGCGGGGTCCAGCCGACGAAGACCACGAACTCCTTGCGGTTCACCGCCCGCTGTACCGCCGCCAACATGCCTGCTTCACCGGATTCGATCAGCTTGAAGTCCTTGAGGCCGAAGTGGTTGGTCTCGATCATGGTCTTGATGGTGGTGTTGGCGCCGCTGCCCGGCTCGATGCCGTAGATCTTGCCGCCAAGCTGATCCTTGAACCGGGCGATGTCGGCAAAGGTCTTGAGCCCCGCCGCCGCCACGTAATCCGGTACGGCCAATGTGGCCTGGGCGTCGGCCAGGCTTGGTTTGTCCAGTACCTTCACCTGGTTGGCCGCCAGGAACGGGGCGATGTTCTTGTCCATCGCCGGCTTCCAATACCCCAGGAAGATGTCGAGCCGCTTGTCGCGGATGCCGGCGAAGATGATCTGTTGCACGGCACTGGTCTGCTTGCTGTCGTAGCCCAGGCCGGTGAGCAGTACATCGGCCATGCCGCTGGTGGCGATCACATCGGTCCAGTTGACCACGCCCATGCGCACGGTCTGGCAGGACGCAGGCTCGGCGGCCATCGCCCCGGTGCTGAGTAGAACGGTACCGCAGAGGAACGACAGACAGCGTTTGAACAGTCTTTTCATCGCGAGGGTCTCGTGCGGCAGCGGATTATTGTAGGGCGGTGTCTTGGCGCACCATGACCGGAACATTACGCAGCGTCGAGGGGGTCAAGATGAACTGTGGCGACTCGGTTTTGCACGGTGGCGACAGGTAGGGAGGCATGAAATGCTTTTGTGGCGAGGGAGCTTGCTCCCGCTGGGCTGCGCAGCGGCCCGCAAAATTTCACGAGCGCTACGCACTCGAGCGGGAGCAAGCTCCCTCGCCACAGGTCAGTGTTTGTAAACCTGCTGTCCCCACGCCAGGAAACCTTCCAGCAATTCCTTGAGCACCACCTGGGTCGGCGCCGCCAGATCCGGGCGGTAGTTGAACGGTTCGAATTCTTCCATGTAGGTACTCTGGCACAGTTCCAGTTGCACCGCGTGGATGTCTTCGGCCGGGTTGCCGTAGTGCCGCGTGATGTGTCCGCCCTTGAAACGCCCGTTGAGCACATGGGTGAACTGGCCGTGGCGGGCGCAGATGGCTTCGAGCTGGCTGGCCAGGGTCGGGTCGCAACTGGCACCGTTGAACGTACCGAGGTTGAAGTCCGGCAGCTTGCCGTCGAACAGGTGCGGGATCACCGAACGGATCGAGTGGGCGTCGAACAGCAAGGCGTAGCCGAACTCGGCCTTGAGCCGCACCAGTTCCTGCCGCAGCGCTTGGTGGTACGGCATCCAGACCTGCTGCAGATACGTCGCCCGTTCCTCGGCCGACGGTTCCAGCCCTTCGCGAAACAACGGCACGCCATCGAACAGCGTCGCCGGGTACAAACCGGTGGTGGCGCCGACGTACATCGGTTTGTCATCGGAGGGGCGATTCAGGTCGACGACGAACCGTGAATACTCGGCGGCCAGGATGCTGGCGCCCAGCTCATTGGCGAACTCATAGAGCTTGGGAATGTGCCAGTCGGTGTCCGGCAGGCTCTGGGCTTCGGGAATCAACCCGGCCTTTACCGCCGGGGTCAGGCGCAGGCCGGCGTGGGGCATGCTGACCAACAGCGGCACGCGCCCTTGCTTGAAATTCAGGACCTTCTCCACAACATTCTCCTCAATCGATTTCAACGCCGTGACGCACGACGCGTTTTTCCAGATCGCCACCGAGCCAGTACGCCAGGTCGGCCGGGCGGTCGATGTGCCAGGCGACAAAATCCGCGACCTTGCCGACTTCCAGCGAACCGTGGGTGGCGGCCATCCCCAAGGCCTGGGCCGCATGAATCGTCGCCCCTGCCAGGGCTTCTTCCGGGGTCATGCGGAAACAGGTGCAGGCCATGTTCAACATCAAGCGCAGCGACAGCGCCGGCGAGGTGCCGGGATTGAGGTCGCTGGCCACGGCGATTTTCACCCCGTGCTTGCGCAGGGCATCCATGGGCGGCAGTTGGGTTTCCCGCAGGAAATAAAACGCCCCCGGTAGCAACACCGCCACGGTGCCGGAAGCGGCCATGGCCTTGGCGTCGTCCTCGGTCATGAACTCCAGGTGATCCGCCGACAGCGCCTGGTAACGCGCCGCCAGGCTGGAACCGTGCAGAGACGACAATTGTTCGGCGTGCAGCTTCACCGGCAACCCTAATTGTTGCGCGGTGATAAACACCCGCTCGACCTGCGCCGGGGAAAACGCCAGGTATTCGCAAAAGGCATCCACCGCGTCCACCAGCCCCTCGGCCGCCAGAGCCGGCAGCATCTCGGTGCAGATGTGTTCGATGTAGTCATCGGCGCGATCCTTGTACTCCGGTGGCAAGGCGTGGGCCGCCAGGCACGTACTGCGCACACTGACCGGCAATGCGTCACCGAGGCGACGGATGACCCGCAGGATTTTGCGTTCACTGGCCAGGTCCAGGCCGTAGCCGGACTTGATTTCCACCGTGGTCACGCCATCGCGCATCAGGCTTTTCAGGCGTCTGGCGGCGCTGGCGAACAGTTCGTCTTCACTGGCGGCGCGGGTGGCGCGCACGGTACTGGCGATGCCACCGCCAGCCGCCGCGATTTCGGCGTAGCTGACGCCTTGCAGGCGCTGTTCGAACTCACCGCTGCGGTTGCCGCCAAATACCGTGTGGGTGTGGCAGTCGATCAACCCCGGCGTGACCCAGGCGCCCTTGAGGTCGGTGACCGCCGGGTAGTCCCCCGTCGGCAATTCGGCACGCGGGCCGATCCATTGAATGTGCTCGCCCTGGGTGACGATGGCGGCGTCTTCGATGATCGAGTAGACGCCCTGGGCCATGGTGGCGGCGTGGCAGTTTTGCCAGAGGGTTTTCATCCCGGTTTCCTCGTCGCGTTCAAAATCGAATCGCGAGCAAGCTCGCTCCCACAAGGATTTCCGATGCACTCAAAACCCCTGTGGGAGCGAGCTTGCTCGCGATGAGGCCCTTACAGGCTCGGCAACAACTGCACCGTGACCAATTCGTTCAGGCACCGACTCGCCAGCAACTCACTGGCGGCATTGATGTCCGGCGCAAAGAAGCGATCCTTTTCATAAAACGGCACTTGTGCACGCAACAGACCACGGGCCCGCTCCAGTTTGGCGGAGGTCTTCAAACCGCCGCGCAGGTCCAGCCCCTGGCATGCCGCGAGCCATTCCACCGCCAGAATCCCACGGGTGTTCTCGGCCATTTCCCACAGGCGCTTGCCGGCGGCCGGGGCCATGGAGACGTGGTCTTCCTGGTTGGCCGAGGTCGGCAGGCTGTCCACCGAATGGGGGTGGGACAGCGCCTTGTTTTCACTGGCCAGGGCCGCCGCGGTGACCTGGGCGATCATGAAGCCTGAGTTCACCCCGCCATTGGCCACCAGGAACGGCGGCAACTGCGACATGTGCTTGTCCATCATCAACGAAATCCGCCGTTCGCTCAGGGAGCCGATTTCGGCAATCGCCAAGGCCATGTTGTCGGCGGCCATCGCCACCGGTTCGGCGTGGAAGTTGCCCCCGGAAATCACGTCACCCTCGGCGGCGAACACCAGCGGGTTATCCGACACGGCGTTCGCTTCGATCACCAGCACTTCGGCGGCCTGGCGGAACTGGGTCAGGCAGGCGCCCATCACTTGCGGTTGGCAACGCAGGGAGTACGGGTCCTGGACCTTGTCGCAGTTCTGGTGCGAGTCGGAGACTTCGCTGCGCTCGCCCAGCAGGTCACGGTAAGCGGCGGCAGCATCGATCTGGCCTTTCTGGCCGCGAGCGGCATGGATGCGCGCATCGAATGGCGAACGCGAGCCAAGCACCGCTTCCACCGTCAGGCTGCCCAGGGCCAGGGCACCGGCAAACAGGTCTTCGCCTTCGAACAGGCCACGCAGGGCAAACGCAGTGGAGACCTGGGTGCCGTTGAGCAGCGCCAGGCCTTCCTTGGCGGCCAGGGTCAGCGGCGCGAGACCGGCGACTTTCAGCGCCTCGACGGCCGGCAGCCATTCGCCCTTGTAGCGGGCCTTGCCTTCACCCAGCAGCACCAGGGACATGTGGGCCAGCGGCGCCAGGTCACCGGACGCACCGACCGAACCTTTAAGCGGAATGTGCGGGTAGACCTCGGCATTGATCAGCGCAATCAGCGCATCGATCACCTGCCGACGGATGCCGGAAAAGCCCCGGCTCAGGCTGTTGACCTTGAGCACCATGACCAAGCGCACCAGCGCATCGCTGATCGGCTCGCCCACGCCGGCGGCATGGGACAGCACCAGGGAGCGTTGCAGGTTTTCCAGGTCCTCGCTGGCGATGCGGGTCGAGGCCAGCAAGCCAAAACCGGTGTTGATGCCGTAGGCGGTGCGGTTCTCGGCCAGGATCTGCTCGACGCAGGCGACGCTGGCCTCGATCTGCGCCGACGCACTGGCGTCGAGGCTCAAGGTCACCGGTTGCTGATAGATGTCACGCAATTGAGCCAGGCTCAATTGGCCGGGAATCAGGTTTAAGGCAGTCATGTATTGCTCCTTTTGAGAGTTTTGTTTTTTCACCCGCCAGTCGCTCCGGAATGTTCCGTTATCCGTCACCTTCGCTTTGGGCGAGGCCTTGTGGGCAATGGGTGTCTTGGCACGCTGGCGTTTTTCGATCAATTCAAATCAGGTAAAGCGTTGTGCAGCACAAAGGGATCCTTGAGCAACCCGGCGGCACTGGCGATGTCCGGCGCCAGCCAGCGGTCCTGGTCGTAAGCCGGCACGCGCTCGCGCAACAGTTTCCAGGCGATGTCGGTGCCGGCGCCGAAACGCTGGGCCTTGAGAAACTCAAAAGCCTGGGCTGCCAGCAGGTACTCGATGGCGAGGATCTGCGTGCAGTTTTCCAGCGCCCGGTGCAGCTTCAGGGCGGCGTTGGTGCCCATGCTCAGGTGGTCTTCCTGCAAACCGGAGGTGACGAAATTGTCCAGCACCGCCGGTTGCGCCAGTTGCTTGTTCTCCGCGCACAGCGACGCGGCGACGTATTGCACGATCATCATCCCCGAGTTCACACCGGGATTGGCCACCAGGAACGCTGGCAGGCCACTGACGTGGGGGTTGATCAGGCGGTCGAGGCGACGCTCGGCGATGGAGCCGATTTCGGCCATGGCAATCGCCAGCAAGTCCGCCGCCAAGGCCACCGATTGGCCGTGGGGGTTGGCCTGGGACATGACCCGGAAGTTTTCCGGCGTACCCAGCAACAGCGGGTTATCGGTGACCGCGTTGAGTTCGGTTTCGATCTGGTGCCGGGCGTGGACCAATTGATCGCGAGCCGCACCGTGCACCTGGGGGATCGAGCGGATGCTCAAGGCATCCTGGGTGCGAATGCCCAGGCTCGCGGCGATGATCTCGCTGCCGTCGAGCAAGGCCCGCAAATTGCTCCCGACCTGCTGCATGCCCGGGTGCGGCTTGAGGGCGATGATCTCGGCATCGAACGCGGCTATCTGGCCGCGCTGGGCCTCGAAGCTCATGGCGCCGATCACATCGGCCCATTGCACCAGCCGCGTCGCATCGGCCAGGGCCAGGCAACTGAGGCCGGTCATGCACGGCGTGCCGTTGACCAGGCACAAACCGTCCTTGGCCCCCAGTTGCACCGGTTGCAAACCCTCGGCGGCCAAGGCCTGTTGCGCCGGGACTATTTGTCCGCGATAGCTGACCTGACCAACGCCCAGCAGCGCGATGCCGATGTGGGCCATGTGGGTCAGGTAGCCCACCGAACCCTGGGACGGCACTTGCGGCGTGATACCGCGATTGAGCAACGCCAGCAACGCCTCGACCACCCGGCGATGGATGCCGGACTTGCCCTGGCTGTAGTTGAGGATGGCGGCGCAGAGGATCGCCCGAGTCTGTTCATCCGTCAGCGGCGCGCCGACGCCACAGGCATGGCTGAGCAGGGTGTTGCGTGACAGTTGGCTGAGTTGTTCGTCCTTGAGCGAGACATTGCACAAGGCCCCCAGGCCGGTATTGACGCCGTAGGCGCGCTCGCCGCTTTCGACGATGCGCTGGACGATGGCCTGGGCATTGTCGATCCGCGCCCAGGTCTGGGCCGACAGCTCGAGCTCGGCACCGAAGCGGGCGACGGCGACGACGTCCTGCCAGCGCAACGGAGCGCCGGTGATTACGATTTTTTCAGCCTGGGACATCCTCAACCTCGTCTGTACAACTTGAATATTGATGCAGCTGGGCCGGCCCTATCGCGAGCAAGCTCGCTCCCACAGGGATTTCCTTTGGACACAAAATGTGCGGGTAAAAGAGATCCCATTGTGGGAGCGAGCTTGCTCGCGATGAGGCCAGCCCTGCCACCACAAACCCTTCAAACCACCGCGGCCCTGCGCTGCACAAACCGATCGACATACTCATCTGCCGGCGAATGCAGGATCTCCCGGGGCGTGCCGACCTGGATCAGCTTGCCGTCCTTGAGGATCGCAATGCGGTTGCCGATGCGCACGGCCTCGTCGAGGTCGTGGGTGATGAAAACGATGGTCTTGTGCAGGGTCTTCTGCAGCTCCAGCAACTGGTCCTGCATTTCCGCGCGGATCAGCGGGTCGAGGGCGCTGAAGGCTTCGTCCATCAGGATGATGTCGGTGTCCGCCGCCAAGGCCCGGGCCAGGCCAACGCGCTGGCGCATGCCACCGGAGAGCTGGTGCGGGTATTTGTTCTCGTAACCCTTCAGGCCCACGGTGTCGATCCAGTGCAGCGCCCGCTCGGCGCACACCTGCTTGCTCTCGCCGCGCACTTTCAAGCCATAGGCGACGTTGTCCAGCACGCTCTTGTGGGGCAGCAGGCCGAAGCTCTGGAACACCATGCTGATCTTGTGCCGGCGAAATTCGCGCAGGGCGTCCATGTCCAGTTTCAGGATGTCTTCGCCGTCCACCAGGATCGCGCCACTGGTGGGGTCGATCAGCCGGTTGAAATGGCGCACCAGGGTGGACTTGCCAGAACCGGACAGGCCCATGATCACGAAGATCTCGCCGGTGCCAATGCTCAGCGACAAGTCGTTCACGCCGACCACGCAACCGGTCTCGGCCAACACCTGGTCCTTGGTCTTGTTCTGGTGGATCAGCGCCAGGGCTTCCTTGGAGCGACTGCCGAAAATCTTGAAGACGTTCTTGACTTCGATCTTGCTGATGGCTGCGTTGCTCATTTGCTCACCTCATGCCGAGGACGACCATAGGCCTGGGTAATGCGGTCGATGACCACGGCGAGAATCACGATGGCCAACCCGGCTTCCAGGCCACGGCCGACGTTGAGGGTCTGGATACCCACCAGCACGTCTTCGCCCAGGCCACGGGCACCGATCATCGAGGCGATGACCACCATCGACAGGGCCATCATGGTGGTCTGGTTGATCCCCGCCATGATGCTTGGCAGGGCCAGGGGCAGTTGTACGCCGAACAGCTGCTGCCAGCGGTTGGCGCCGAAGGCGTTGATGGCTTCCATCACTTCGCCGTCCACCTGGCGGATGCCCAGGTCGGTCAGGCGGATCAATGGCGGCGCGGCATAGATCACCGTGGCGAAAATCGCCGGGACCTTGCCCAGGCCGAACAGCATCAATACCGGAATCAGGTACACGAAGCTCGGCATGGTCTGCATGATGTCCAGCAACGGCATCAGCACCGAACGCAGGCGGTTGCTGCGTGCCGAAAGAATGCCCAGGGGAATGCCGATCAACACCGAGATCAGCGTCGCCACCAGCATCAGGGCGAGGGTCTGCATCAGCTTGTCCCACAGGCCTACCGCACCCACCAGGAACAACAGGCCGACGATGACTGCCGTGGCCACGACCTTGCGGGTGGCGTGCCAGGCAATGCCGCCGACGATGGCCAGCATCAGCCACCAGGGCGCCATGCGCAACAGGCCTTCGAGGTTGACGATGGCCCACAGCAGGGTGTCGGAGATGTGCCGGAACACATCGCCATAGTTGGTCACCAGGGAGTCGACCCAACCGTTGACCCAATCGGCGATGGAGAAGGTAAAGCTTTCGGGAAACATAAGAGACTCTCGATCAAGTGGATGCGGTGAACGTCCCGGCCAGCCCCACGGTTGGCCGGGAAGGATTCGACCTACAGAGCCGCGTCGATTTTCTTGGCAGCGTCTGCACTGACCCAGGCGTGCCAGACTTCAGGATGTTCCTTCAGGAAGATCTTCGCCAGTTTCGGCGACTCGATCCGATCTTTGGCCATGCGCCCGAGGTTCTGGTTCAGGATATCGATCGGCAGGTTGACCTTTTCCAGCACCGCCACCAGCTCCGGGGCTTCGTCGTGGAAGGTCTTGGACAAGCCGACCTTGATGCTCACGCTTTTATCCACGCCGGGTTTTTCTTCCAGTTTCACCAGGTCCACCTGGCCCATCAGCGGCGTAGGCGACCAGTAGTAGAACAGGATCGGCTCGCCACGCTTGTAGCTCGACAACACCGCCGCATCCAGTGCCGGGCCGGTGCCTGGACGGAAGTTGGTGTAGGTTTTTTCCAAGCCGTAGCTTTTCAGCATTTCGCTGTTGTCCAGCTCACAGGTCCAACCGGCCGGACAGTTGTAGAAACGGCCCTTGGACGGCTCTTCCGGGTCCTTGAACACGGCGGCGTACTGGCCCAGGTCGGCAATGTTCTTCAGGCCAGGAGCCTTGGCTTCGAGCTTGCGCTTGGCGTCGCCTTCAACCACGTAGCGCGGCACATACCAACCTTCGATGGCGCCCACCACCGGCGCGCCGACGCCGACCACCTTGCCGGCCTTCTCGGCCTTGTTCCACACCTCGCTGCGGCCGACCCACTCTTCGGCGAACACCTGGATGTCGTTGCTGCTCAGGGCGTTTTCCATGGTGATGGAGTTGCCCGGCAGGCTGTCGGTCTTGCAGTCGTAGCCTTTTTCCAGCACCACTTGCAGGACGTCGGTCAGCAGCATGGCGCTTTCCCAGTTCAGGCCGGCGAACTTCACCGGTTTGCCCGACTCACACCAACCCGCCGCTTGCGTGGCGCCAGCGCTGGCCAACAGGCCCAAGGAAAGCAATGTGGTCAGCAGGGTCTTGTTCGACTTCATTATGTGACGCTCCTAATCAGTTGGATTGGCTTACGGCAGTCAAGAGGCATCCAGCCCTGTCAACGTCCCATCAGACCGCTTGAATGCGGCCCGCCCTGCTCGGTTGTGCGTCAACCGCGTCCTGCTCGAGCGGCAGGATCAATTGATCGGGTACTGCGCTGTGCCACTTTTTGGCGAGGACGTAATACAGCGCCGCCGGGACCACCAGGCCGATGATCCAGGAGATATCCACGCCGCCCATGGCTCCCACCAGCGGACCGGTATAGAACTTGGTGGCGATGAACGGCAGTTGAACCAGTACACCGAAGACATAGACGCTGATACCCAAGGCGTTCCAACGACCGTAGCGGCCGTTCGGATCGGCCAGGGCCGGCACGTCATAGCGCTCGCGCGTGATGCAGTAGTAGTCCACCAGGTTGATCGCGCTCCAAGGGGTAAAGAACGCCAGCAAGAACAGGATGAAAGACTTGAACGCACCGAGGAACGAGTGCTGGCCGAGCAGCGCGATCAGGGTCGCGGCGCCGACGATAACCAGCACGAAGACCAGACGCTGCAAGCGCGTGACGTTCAGGTGGCCCCGGAAACCGCTGATGATGGTGGCAATGCACATGAAGCTGCCGTAGGAGTTCAGCGTAGAGATGGTGACCTTGCCGAACGCGATGCTGAAGTACAGCAGCGCAGCGGTGGCGCCGGTACCGCCCAGGCCCACGATGTAGGCCACTTCGTGACCGGCGAACTGCCCATTGGCCGAGGCGGCGGCAAACACGCCGAGGATCATCGCCACCTGCGCGCCGATGACCGAACCGGCGCCTGCGGCGAAAAAGGTTTTCACCGACGACGTCTTGCTCGGCAGGTAACGCGAATAGTCAGCCACATAGGGGCCGAAGGCGATCTGCCAGGAGGCCGCGAGCGACACCGCCAGCAGGAAACTGCTCCAGCTAAAATGGCGGATTTGCAGAAGTGCGCCAACGTCCGTCTGGCTGATCAGGCGAGCGAACAGGTAAACGAAGGCAATCACGCCAATGATGCTGGCGACGCGGCCAATGAAGTGAATCACCCGATACCCAAGCACCGTAACCAGCACGATGACGCTGGCGAACATGAGGATACCGGCACTGTCACTGACGCTGAACAGTTGTCCCAGCGCCTGGCCGGAAAGCACGGTGCCCGTCGCGGTGAAACCCAGGTACATCAGGCACACCAGCACGATCGGGATGGCCGCGCCATACACACCGAACTGCACCCGGCTGGAGATCATCTGCGGCAGGCCAAGCTTGGGCCCTTGCGCGGCATGCAAGGCCATGACCCCACCGCCGAGCACTTGGCCGATCAGCAAGCCGATCAACGACCAGAACACATCACCGCCCAGCACCACCGCCAATGCACCGGTGACGATGGCAGTGATTTGCAGGTTGGCCCCCATCCAGAGGGTGAACTGGCTCAACAGCCGACCGTGTCTCTCCGCTTCCGGGATGTAGTCGATCGAGCGCTTCTCGATCAACGGTTTGCTGCTTGCGCGTGTGCTGGTGACAGCCATGGTTCAACCTCTGTGGATTGTTTTGGGGGTGATGCTGGTACTGCTTTTCTATGTGGGAGCGAGCTTGCTCGCGATAGCGGTGTATCAGCCGATGCCTGTGTCGAATCTGATGACGCCATCGCGAGCAAGCTCGCTCCCACAAGGGCCGGGGTTATTTGCCGGTGATCATCGGCAAGTTCAGCCCCTGTTCCTTGGCGCAATCGATGGCGATCTGGTAACCGGCATCGGCATGGCGCATCACCCCGGTGCCCGGGTCGTTGTGCAGTACGCGAGCAATACGTTCGGCCGCTTCGTCGGTACCGTCGCAGACGATCACCATGCCCGAATGCTGGGAGAAGCCCATGCCGACGCCGCCACCGTGGTGCAGCGACACCCAGGTCGCGCCGCTGGCGGTGTTGAGCAAGGCGTTGAGCAGCGGCCAGTCGGAAACGGCGTCGGAGCCGTCCTGCATGGATTCGGTTTCACGGTTCGGGCTGGCCACGGAACCGGAGTCCAGGTGGTCGCGACCGATGACGATCGGCGCCGACAATTCGCCGCTGCGCACCATCTCGTTGAAGGCCAGGCCCAACTTGGCGCGCTGGCCCAGGCCGACCCAGCAGATACGTGCCGGCAAGCCCTGGAAGCTGATGCGCTCGCGGGCCATGTCCAGCCAGTTGTGCAGGTGAGCGTCGTCGGGGATCAGTTCCTTGACCTTGGCGTCGGTCTTGTAGATGTCCTGGGGGTCGCCGGACAGCGCAGCCCAACGGAACGGGCCGATGCCACGGCAGAACAGCGGGCGGATATACGCCGGGACGAAACCAGGGAAGTCGAAGGCATTTTCGACGCCCTCTTCCTGGGCCATCTGGCGGATGTTGTTGCCGTAGTCGAAGGTCGGCACGCCCATTTTCTGGAAGGCGAGCATGGCTTTGACGTGGACGGCCATCGATTGCTTGGCGGCCTTCACCACGGCAGCGGGCTCGGTCTTGGCGCGGGCACGGTATTCGTCCCAGGTCCAGCCAGCCGGCAGGTAGCCGTTGAGGGGATCATGGGCGCTGGTCTGGTCGGTGACCATGTCCGGGCGCACACCACGGCGGACCATTTCCGGCAGGATTTCGGCAGCGTTCCCACACAGCGCGATGGAAATCGCCTTGCCTTCGGCAGTGTATTTCTCGATGCGCGCCAGGGCGTCGTCGAGGTCTTTGGCTTGCTCGTCGACGTAGCGGGTCTTCAGGCGGAAATCGATACTGACCTGCTGGCACTCGATGTTAAGCGAGCACGCACCGGCCAGGGTCGCGGCCAGGGGTTGTGCACCGCCCATGCCACCCAGGCCGGCGGTCAGCACCCAACGGCCCTTGAGGTTGGAGTCGTAGTGCTGGCGACCGGCCTCGACGAAGGTTTCATACGTACCTTGGACGATGCCCTGGCTGCCGATGTAGATCCAGCTGCCAGCAGTCATCTGGCCGTACATGGCCAGGCCCTTGGCGTCGAGTTCGTTGAAGTGCTCCCAACTGGCCCAGTGCGGCACCAGGTTGGAGTTGGCGATCAGGACGCGAGGGGCGTTGCTGTGGGTCTTGAACACGCCCACCGGCTTGCCGGATTGCACCAGCAGGGTTTCGTCGTCGTTCAGGTTGGTCAGGCTTTCGACGATCTTGTCGTAGCACTCCCAATTGCGCGCCGCGCGGCCGATGCCACCGTAGACCACCAGTTCCTTGGGGTTCTCGGCCACTTCCGGGTCGAGGTTGTTCATCAGCATGCGCAGCGGCGCTTCAGTCAGCCAGCTTTTGGCGGTCAGCGTGTTACCGCGAGGGGCGCGGATTTCAACGTCACGGTATTTTTCGGGTTTGCGGGTAGCGTCGGTCACAGCAAAAACTCCTCAGCGATCAATCCAGACCAGCCCGGGCAGTGGGCAGCGATTTAGCGAACGTTGCGTAGAAGATCGGTGACTCATACGCATACGTCTTTACTTGTATGTACAAGCATATGCAATCAAGCGGCCAACTTGTTGAGCACACGCTTGCAGGATGACTTGAGGATTGGCTGAAAGGCCCGCGATTGAGCGGTTTGAGAGCCAGATGAAATTTCTGAAGGAGGGATTTATGAAGAAGGCAGGCAGGTTACGAAAGTACGGGGCTGCGCCACGCTGGGGCATTCAGTAACAAGTTGGTGCACAGAAGAAACAGCAGGCAGACACTTTGTGGCGAGGGATTTTATCTGTGGGAGCAAGGCTTGCTCCCACAGGGTACTCAAGAAGCTGAAATCAGCGAGCCGTCAGTTCGATCACACAGCATTGGCCGTGGCTGGTGATGTCCAGCAGCCCGGTGTTACCGCTCAACTGCATGCAGTCGTAGAGGCCCAGGACAACGGCGGACTCACCAATCTTGATGGTCAATCCCGGGGCCGCGCTGAACACCAGCAATGTCTCCGCTTCGCTGAAAAATCGTTGCTGTCCCCCCACCCACTGCAATCGCGCGCGGTAACGCTGCGGTGCATAGATCAGGTTGAAATCCCGAATGGGGCCGCCCAGCAAGGTGCAATGCACATGGCTCTCGCCGCTGAAGGCAAAGGGGTCCAGCGGATGCAAAGGTCGCGTGGCCTGGCCATCGACGTTCAGCGTCATGCCGTCTCCCTGCAAGACGCTGATGATCCGCTCGTAACCGGCAAATGTGGAAAAACCACCCGACTCGGCAATGTCGGCAATCGACAGGCGCCAGCCGAAGCCGTCCAGGCCAGTGCCGGCATCGCGAGTGATTTCCTCAGTGCTGCCGCCACCGTTTTTCCACGGCATGCGTGGGTAATCGGCAGCGCGTAAAACCTTCAACTGGCTCATTTATGAAAGCGCCCTTCCAGACTGTGACGGGAACCCGGATGGATCAGGCGCGCGGCGGTCACCGGCTGGCGCCCGGACCAGGTGCGGCGGCGGATCAACAGGCACGGCTCGCCTCGCTCGATCTGCAGCAATTTGCACTCGCTCGGCTCGGCCAGAATCGCCTCGACCACATGCTCACCCTCGGTCAGCGGCGCGACCTGGTTCAGATAGGCGTAGGGCGTCTGCAAGGTGAAGTCCTGCTTGAGGTAGTCCGGCGCCACCAGTGCGTTGACGAAACGGTCCTCGATTTGCACTGGGATGTCGTTCTCGAAATGCACGATCAGCGAGTGGAACACCTTCTGGCCTTCACGCATGTCCAGGGCCAGGGCTCGCTCGGAACCGGCCGCCTCTTCTTCCAGGGTGATGACCTTGCAGGTGTGGCGATGACCACGGGAGGCGATTTCGTCGGCGATGTTATGCACTTCAAACAACGCGGATTGGCTCTTGGGCTCGGCCACGAACGTACCGACCCCCTGCATGCGCACCAACAGGCCGTCGGCGGTCATTTCCCGCAGGGCACGGTTGATGGTCATGCGACTGAAGCCCAACTGGCTGACCAGCTCGCTTTCCGACGGCACGCGGTAATGCGGCGGCCAGTTTCCACTGTCGATCTGCTGGGTGATCATCTGTTTGACGCGGGCGTACAAGGGCGCCGGACTGTCACCCATGTGTGCGGCCAGCGGCGGTTTGGCAGGCGGAGTCGGCACGGCGGTTCCCTGTTCTGCGAATAAGGTTGCTAGCTTGCCGGAGTTTACCGGCCAGGCAAACGTCTGTATATGTATATACAAATTAAGCACGATGAGGTTGAACCATGTCCGCCTTCTTTGCCGAACGCGCGCTGCTGCCTAGTGGATGGGCCCATGATGTACGTCTTGAGGTCGATGCCCAGGGCGTCCTGACCCATATTCAGGCCGGTTCCCACGCAGACGGCGCCGAACGGCTGGGCGGTGCGCTGCTGCCGGGCATGCCGAACCTGCACTCCCATGCCTTTCAACGGGCGATGGCCGGGCTGGCGGAAGTGGCGGGCAATCCCAACGACAGTTTCTGGACCTGGCGCGACTTGATGTACCGCCTCGTCGGAAAAATCAGCCCGGATCAACTCGGCATCATCGCCCGCCAGCTGTACATCGAAATGCTCAAGGCAGGCTACACCTCGGTCGCCGAATTCCATTACGTGCACCATGACACCGACGGCGCGCCCTACGCCGACCCGGCGGAGCTGGCCCTGCGCATCAGCCACGCCGCCAGCGCCGCCGGCATCGGCCTGACGCTGCTACCGGTGCTCTACAGCCATTCCGGTTTTGGCGGCCAGGCGCCCAATGACGGGCAGCGCCGGTTCATCAACAGCACCGAAAACTACCTGAAGCTTCAGTCACGCTTGCAACCGATCCTGGCCGGGCAACCGTCCCAGGCCCTGGGCTTGTGTTTCCACTCGCTGCGCGCCGTGACACCGGGGCAGATCCAGGACGTGCTGGCCGCCAGCGACCGTGATTGCCCGGTGCACATCCACATCGCCGAGCAGCAGAAGGAGGTCGATGACTGCCTGAGCTGGAGCGGCGCCCGCCCGCTGCAATGGCTGTACGAACACACCGAAGTCGACCAGCGCTGGTGCCTGGTGCATGCCACCCATGCCAACGCCCAGGAAGTCAGCCTCATGGCCAAGAGCCGGGCGATTGCCGGCCTGTGCCTGACCACCGAAGCCAACCTGGGGGACGGCATTTTCCCGGCCGTGGATTTCCTCGCCCAGGGCGGGCGCCTGGGTATCGGTTCCGACAGCCATGTGTCCTTGAGCGTGGTCGAAGAACTGCGCTGGCTGGAATATGGCCAGCGCCTGCGTGACCAACGGCGTAACCGCTTGTATCGGGCGGATCAGCCGATAGTCGGCCGCACCTTGTTCGACGCGGCATTGGAAGGCGGCGCCCAGGCCCTGGGGCAACCGGTCGGCGCCCTCGACATCGGCAAGCGCGCCGACTGGCTGGTGCTCGACGGCAACGATCCGTACCTGGCCACGGCCAATGGCGACGGGATTCTCAATCGCTGGTTGTTTGCCGGCGGCGATCGTCAGGTGCGGGATGTGATGGTCGGTGGACGGTGGGTTGTGCGTGATGGGCGTCATGCCGGCGAAGAGGAAAGCGCCCGGGCGTTTACCCAGGTATTGCGCGAACTTCTAGACTGACCCTATCAAATCTGTGGGAGCGAGCTTGCTCGCGATGAGGCCTTCACATTCAACACTGAAGTTGGCTGAAAGTCCGTCATCGCGAGCAAGCTCGCTCCCACATGGGTTCTCAGCAGCCGATCAATTCGAAGTCTTGGCCATCTGCCGATCCGACGCGCGCCAGATCAGTCGTGTCGTGTCGTAGCCCTGCTGGCGCGCCTTGCTCAGCAGCTCCTCGCGCACGACGCTATTGACGGTCGGTGTGCGGGACAGCAGCCACATGTAGCGGCGGCTCGGGTCGCCGACGATGGCGGTCTTGTAGTCATCGCTGACGTACAGCACCCAGTATTGCCCTTTCGCCACGCCTGGCACGATCCGTGAAAACCAGTTGTCGAACTCGACCCAGAGCTTGTCGGTCTTGCCCGGCACCTGCGGCGTGGCCGTGCCCCTGGCCTCCTCCCACTGCCAGTCCGAGGTCAGGCAGCGATTGAGCACACCCACATTGCCGTCTGGCTTGAGGAGGTAGTGAGCTTCCGATTGCGCGCAATTGCGCTGGAAATACATGGGTAGACGGGCCAACTCATACCAGGTCCCTTGGTAACGCTTGAGGTTGACGCTGTTGACCGTCTTGGGCGCCAACGGATCCACGCCAGAAGTGGCGCAGCCGGCCAATACCAGGCCAGCCAAAAGCACAAACACTAACCGCATCATTATTTTTCTCCCGCAGGCCTCTGGCCTCGGTTTACTTCAGGCCTTGGCCGGAAAACATCAACACTTTGTCACCGGCGTACTGCACGCTGATAAAGCTTTTCTGGTCGCCCCAGGTACAGCTGGACATGCCGAGTGCGCCTGAGCAATCGGTCGGTTTCCCCAGCAACGTTTCGACTTCGGCCTTGGGCATGCCAGCCGACAGTTTCGAATAGTTTTCCTGGTTGACCTTGCTGCATGCGGTCAACACGACGCACATAAACAGCAGAGCGATAGATCGCAGCGACATGGTGTAACTCCTGGAACGGAAGGGAGGTGGCAGGGTGCCAACCTGATCCTTAGAAGAGAAAACCCCTATCTGGTTCCCTGACACCCCTAGTATTTATTGGCTGTGCAGAGGTGTTTCATCGATGAATCACCCGGTTTGTGACGCCGTCGTACCTTTCGTCGGGACTGAGCCCCTGGCGCCTGATGGGCCGGGCTTTTACGCCGATAAAAGTCACAGCGCAAAATTCTGCGCTATGGCAAATTGACAGCCCTTCCTGACCCGTCCCTCCGCGGTAGTGTTCTTAATGACCAGAAACATGAAATTCAGCCACAAGATCTTGCTGGCTGCCGCCCTCGTGGTGGCCGTTGCATTCGCCTGTTTCATCCTGTTCAACGACTATCGGCAAAGCCAGAGCCTGCACGCCAGCACCGAGACCTCCATGCAGGAACTCGGCAACCTGACCAGCCGTAACATCCAGACGTGGGTCGACGGCCGTATCCAATTGCTGCAGTCGCTGGCCCAGCAGATCGCCGTGGACGGCAACAATGCCGACAGCCTCAAGCGCGCCGTGGGCCTGCCGGCGTACACCGGCAACTTCCAGCTCAGCTATTTCGGCGGCACTGACGGCGTGATGTTCTCGGTACCGGCCGGCAATCGCGCCGCCGACTACGACCCGCGCGCCCGTGGCTGGTACAAGGCCGCCAACAGCGCACAGCAAACCATCGTCACCGAACCGTACATCGCCGCCTCGTCGGGCAAGCTGGTGATCACCGTCGCCACGCCGGTACAGCGCCAGGGGCAGATGATTGGCGTGGCCGGTGCGGACATCGACCTGTCCAGCGTCAGCGCCATTATCAACTCGCTGAACTTCGGCGGCCACGGCCACGCGTTCATCGTCAGCGCCGACGGCAAGATCCTGATCCATCCCGACAGCAAGCGCGTGCTCAAGACCCTGGCCGAGGCCTACCCCAACGGCGCGCCGCAAATCAGCCCGGGGGTGAAGGAAGTCGACCTCGACGGCAAGACCCAATTCATCTCCTTCACCCGCGTCAACGGCGTGCCGGGCACCGACTGGTACGTGGCGCTGGTGCTCGACAAGGACACCGCGCTGGCGATGCTCAGTGAGTTCCGTACGTCAGCGCTGATCGCCATGGTCATCGCGGTGGTGTTCATCATCGCCCTGCTGGGCATGTTGATCCGCGTGCTGATGCAACCGCTGCTGACCATGGGCCGCGCCATGCATGACATCGCCGAAGGCGAAGGCGACCTGACTCGCCGCCTGGTCATTCACGGCCATGACGAATTCGGCGCACTGGGCACGTCGTTCAACCGCTTTGTCGAACGCATCCACACCTCGATCCGCGAAGTGGCCTCGGCCACCGGCCAGGTCAACGAAGTCGCCTTGCGCGTGGTCAGTGCGTCCAACTCGTCGATGTTCAATTCCGACCAGCAGGCATCACGCACCAGCAGCGTGGCCGCGGCCATCAACCAGCTTGGCGCCGCTGCCCAGGAAATCGCCCAGAACGCCGCCCTCGCCTCGCAACATTCCAGCGAGGCCCGCAACCTGGCCGTAGACGGCCAGCACGTGGTGGATAAAACCATTGCGGCCATGCAGCAGTTGTCGGCCAAGATCAGCGATTCGTGCGGCAACATCGAAACCCTGAACAGCAGCACAGTGAACATCGGCCAGATCCTCGAGGTGATCACCAGCATTTCCCAGCAGACCAACCTGCTCGCCCTCAACGCCGCCATCGAAGCGGCCCGGGCCGGTGATGCCGGGCGCGGTTTCGCGGTGGTGGCCGATGAAGTGCGCAACCTGGCGCACCGCACCCAGGACTCGGCGCAGCAAGTGCAGAAGATGATCGAAGAGCTGCAAGTCGGCGCACGGGAAGCGGTGCTGACCATGACCGATAGCCAGCGCCAGAGCGAAAGCAGCGTCGGCATTGCCAACCAGGCCGGCGAGCGACTGGGCAGCGTGACCCAGCGTATCGGTGAAATCGACGGCATGAACCAATCCGTGGCGACCGCCACTGAAGAGCAGACCGCCGTGGTGGAGTCGATCAACGTCGACATCACCGAGATCAATACCCTGAACCAGGAAGGCGTGGAAAACCTGCAAGCCACCTTGCGCGCCTGTGCCGACCTCGAGCAGCAGGCGGCGCGGTTGAAGCAGTTGGTGGGTAGTTTCCGGATCTAGCGTCTTCAAGGTCCCTATCGCGAGCAAGCTCGCTCCCACAGTTGACCGCGTTCGAAGTCATCAATGTGGGAGCGAGCTTGCTCGCGATGGCGGCATCAGCTACATCGAAAGAATCAGAACCTGGACCCAGGCCTGTTCAAAAATTCAATTTCCTCAGCCGTGGACTCGCGCCCCAACACCGCGTTGCGATGGGGAAACCGTCCAAACCGCGCAATGATCTTCTGATGCCGCTCGGCATAATCCAGGTTGTCTTCAAACACCGCCCGTTCCGCCTCCGGTTGCTCTCGGACCAGGTCGATGAACCGCGACACGGCTTCGTTCTGCACCGCCAGGTTTTCGCAGTGTTCGAGTACCAGGTAGATGAAGACGCGCTGGATCGGCTTGAGTTGCCGGTCGAAACCCGCCGCCATGCCCTGGGCCACCAGCGCTTGGGCACGCAGGTCGCCGGAAAAAGCCTTGGGGGTGTCGCGAAAGATCATCCGCGGGAGTTGATCGAGCAGTAGCACCAGGGCCAGCCAACCTTCCGGGCGTTGCGCCCAGTCGGTCAATCCGCCGGCCAGTGCCTGCTCAACCCGATCGCCGAAGCGCTCTTGCGCCTGGCGATCATGGCCTTTGCCGAACCACAGCTTGCCCTTGTCGGCCGCTATTTCGTCCGGTGTCTGGGCTGCACCAAACCACCAATCGAGCAACGGCTGCCAGGGCTCGGCCATGATTTATTCCTTGTGGTAGGCCGTGGCGCGGGCCACTTCTTCCTTCGAACCAAGGAACACGGCCACGCGCTGGTGCAGACCTTCAGGCTTGATATCGAGGATGCGCTGGTGACCGTCGGTGGAAGCGCCGCCCGCCTGCTCCACCAGGAACGACATCGGGTTGGCTTCGTACATCAGGCGCAGCTTGCCCGGCTTGGACGGCTCGCGGCTGTCGCGCGGGTACATGAACAAGCCGCCACGGGTCAGGATCCGGTGCACGTCGGCAACCATCGCGGCGACCCAGCGCATGTTGTAGTTCTTCTTCAGCGGGCCTTCTTCGCCTGCCAGCAGCTCTTCGACGTAGCGTTTTACCGGGGCTTCCCAGTGACGCTGGTTGGACATGTTGATGGCGAATTCCTGGGTGGATTCAGGAATGGTGATGTCTTCATGGGTCAGGACGAAGCTGCCCATCTCGCGGTCCAGGGTGAAGCCCTTGACGCCGTCGCCCAGGGTCAGCACCAGCATGGTCTGGGGGCCGTAGATGGCATAACCGGCGGCGACCTGCTCGGTGCCCGGCTGCAGGAAGGCCTTTTCATTCAGGGCTTCGTTCTGGCTCAGGTACTCGTTCGGGCAGCGCAGTACCGAGAAGATGGTGCCGACCGGCGCGTTGATGTCGATGTTCGACGAACCGTCCAGTGGGTCGAACACCAGCAGGTAGGCACCCTTGGGGTATTTGCCCGGGATCTGGTAGGCATTGTCCATTTCCTCGGACGCCATGCCGGCCAGGTGACCACCCCATTCGTTGGCTTCGAGCAGGATTTCGTTGGACAGCACGTCGAGCTTCTTCTGCACTTCACCCTGCACGTTTTCGGTGCCCATGCTGCCCAGGACACCACCCAACGCGCCTTTGGAGACGGCGTGGCTGATTTCCTTGCACGCACGCGCCACCACTTCGATCAAAAAGCGCAGATCGGCAGGGGTATTGTTGCTGCGGGTCTGCTCAATCAAATAGCGACTCAAGGTAACGCGGGACATGGACGGCTCCGAAGAATAGGGGGCGGAAAAACCAGCGCAGTTTAGCGCGAGTCGGGACTTAATTCCTCCTATGAGACGGAGAATGGAGGATTGAGTTCACGGGGTGGCGGCTCGCTTGGATATTTCTGTCGATTGAGAGGACGCCATCGCGAGCAAGCTCGCTCCCACAGTTGACCGAGTTGTTTCGACGAACGCGGTCTATTGTGGGAGCGAGCTTGCTCGCGATGAACGCACCTCAGCTCTTGACCGGCGGCTTGCGAAGCAGGCTGAACGCCATCGCCGCGAGGAACAGCACGCTCAGCAGCAACACCGCCCACAGGCCGATTTTCTTCCAGTTGGTATCGACCGTCGCAGGCGCGCTTGCGGTTGCAGGGGTCGCCGCCGGCGTCGACGTGGCCGCGCCGTTCACCGTCGCCGTCCCCAGCGTCGCCAGGCGCGACGGTTTGTAATCGGGCACCAGCGTGCTCAATGGCAAGTTGGCCGCTTTGACTGTCGCGCTGCCCAACGCCAGGCTGTAGGGCCCTTCGCCCCGCGCCAGGAACACCACCTGGGTCGGGCGCACGGCAAAGCGCAGGGCCGGGGCTTCGGTTCCCAGGCCGCCGCCACGCTCGTCCACGGTCAGTTTCAATTGCTGCACGGTCTGGCCGGACAGTTGCAATTGGTTTTGCAGCACATCCTGGCCGTTCTGGGTCAGGCGATAGAGCAAGCCACTGCCCAGCGGCTGCCACGGATGGCTGCTTTCACGGCGACCGGCCAGGGTCACCGGCGCCAGGCTGTTGGCCTGACTCAGTTCGACCTGCACTTGCTCGATGTTCAGCCCCATGGGCAACTGCCAGGTGTACTCACCGGCCTTCGTCGTGCTGCCGGCCAACGGTTGCGACCAGACCAGCGGCAACGGCAGGCTTTCGCGGCTGGCGCTGTGCAGCTGGGCCGAGGTCAGCACCGGCGCGGAGGACGGCGAATCCCACAGCAACCGCAGATAGCGCGCCGGTTGCCCCGGCAGGTTCACTTCATGCTGCTCGACCCGCTCATCGGCAAAGGTCAAGCGCGCCACCTGGCCTTCACCCCAGGATTGCCAGTGCTGCAAGTCGTCACTGGCTTCGATGGTGAACCGCTGGAAGCCGTCGCGCTCGCTGGTCCAGTCGAGGATCAACTGCTGCAACGGTGCCTTGATCGCGCTGGCATCCAGCAACCAACCGCGCAGCTCCTCCTCCCCCGCTTCGAGCCGACTCGATGGCTGGACTTCCACCAGCGTGCCATTGGCGTTCGACTGCACACGTACGCTGGGCGCGCGCTCGTGGTCATCAGCGGCGTTGTAGAGCGGGAACCACTTCACGTCGGTAAGGGTGCGGTTTTCCTGGCTCTGGGCCGACTCGCGCACCAAGGCGTAGGCCTGGGCCTGCCCGGCGGCGTTGAAGACGCGCAGGTCGCTCAGGTCGGTCTGCCGCGCCTGCAGCTGCACGTCCAGTGGCAACGGCAGGCGATACCACGGCCCTTCGCCGCTCAGGGCCAACGGCACTTGATGGGCGAAATCCGCCGGTTGCTCCTGGGCCGTAACCGACAACGCCACCCACAATCCGACCACGCCCAGCCCGATCCGATTCAACTTGCGACTCAAGATGACACTCCCTCACTGACAGGCATAGGCGGCTCATCCTGGGCGACCGTCTCCGGGCGCTTGGGCGGCAGCGGCGCGAAGTAGCCCACCACCAATAGCAATACACCCACGCCGATGAACGACACGATCCGCGCCAGACCGCCACGGTTACTCAATTCGACAAAGAACAGCTTGGCCACGACCACGGCGATCAACGCCGCACCGATCAGCCACACTTCACGGCGATGGCGCAGATGCCCACCGATCATCAGGCCCAGGGCGATCAAGGTCCAGACAATGGACAACCCGGCCTGCACGAACATCGACTCGAGCAGCGCGTCCAGCTCGTAGGGCACCCCCATCCACTGGTGGGCCGTGCGCATCACCAGGGCGGTGAAGAACGCGAACAGCGACACACCGGCGATCAACTGGGCGACGTGCCCGACGCGACTCCAGCCGTTCGTCGATTGCTCCACGGCGTTGCGAGCCCACACATAGATACCGAACAAGGCGAACAGCAGGCCCAGTTCCAAGGGATTGAGCAACGGCACATAAGGCAGGGGCTCTGAGTTGCCATCACTGAAGGTGTTGGTCAGCCAGAACCAACCGAGCATCAACAGCGCCATGGGCGCCGCCGCATAGACACGATATTCCCGGGGTTGTGCCGAAACCGGCCATGGCAAGGGACGCGGCGTGGCCATCAGCACCAGATAAAGACCTGGCAGGATCGCCCAGGCCAGCCAGCGCCAAGCGTTGTACTGCTCGGACAGCAACAGCAGGCCGTAACGCAACTCCAGCATCAACACCGCCATCAGCAACCAGCAACCGAGTACGTGGGCCGTACTGCGCGCCCGGGCCGGCAGCATCGGCGCCAGGCGCTTGAGCGAGAGGAAATGCACGGCGAATACCGCCAGCCAGGCCAGCCAGCCGAAATTCGCGGCCGGGTGATAGTGGCTGTGCCCCGTCGCCACCAGTACGCAGCCCGCCGCCGGGATCAACAAGGTGCACAGCAGCCCCAGCGCCGGCCATTTCAACCGCAGCGACAAAACGCTCCACACCGCCACGCTGATGGCCGCAACCAACAACAGCAAGCTGCCTTGCAGGTTCGCCGGAGCAAAACGCAGCACTTCGCTGACCCACGCCAGCGCCCACCAACCCGCGCCCCAGATCAGCAACAGCTCGGACAGGCGCTGCAAGCTCAAGGCGTCCAGCTCCTGCGCAGCGTGCGCCCGTTGCAGGCGCCACGCGCCCACCAGCGCCGCCAGCCCCAGGACCAGCGGCGTCCAGAAGCCGCTATGGGCCAGGGGCCGCAGATCCTCGGCATTGAGCGGCCCCAACAGCGCCGGCCCCGCCGTCAGGAATGCCGCACCGCCCAGCAGTTGCAACAACAGGCCGAAGACAAAGCTCACGCGCTGTTTCAGGTACAGGCTCAGCCAGATGATCAACAGGCCACTGGCCGCCCACACCCCGCTCGCCGTTTGCCAGGGCAGGACGAACAGCACCGCGAGGTTGATCAGCACCAGCCCCGCCAGCAGCACCACCGACAAGCCGCGCAGCAACCGGACATCGTTGCGCACCATGTCGTCGCGCGCCGCCAGCAACATGCCACCGATCAACGCCAGACCGATCAGAGAAGCACTGAGCAAACCGCTCCAGCCCGCGCTGAACACCGCCGCCGAATCGCCCTCGGCGCCTTGCAGGCGCAACAGGAACAGTGCGCCGCCGAGCAATTGCACCGCGAACGCCGTGAACAGGAAGCTGCGCGATTGCAGGCGCAGGCCGACCCACAACGTCGCCAATCCGGCCAGGGCCCAGGCGATGGCCGTGCCGTGGGTAAAGAAGAACAACGGTGCCAGCAGATAGAGGAAACCCAAGCCCAGCACCGCCAGCACCGGCAGGCCTTGGCGCTCCCAAGCCGCAGTGTGTTCAGGGGCTGCCTTGCGCAGTTGGTAGAACGTGAACAGCAACGCGCCGCCGAGCATCAGCGCGCCCAACGGTGAGCCGTCGAGCAGGCTGCCTTCGCCAGATCGCAATTCGCTGAGGAAGGCCAGCGCCGAACCCAATTGCAGCAACAAAGCAAAGGCTCGTGCGAAAGGTCGTTGCTGGCGCAGGCCCAGCCAGAAGATCCCCGCGCCTTCCACGGCCCAGGCCGCCGCGGTCCAACGGGCGTCGAGCCCCAAGGGGATTGCCAGGCTGGCAAAAATCACCCCCAGGGCCAGACAGGTTTCCGCCAACAGCAGGGCGCGGCCGCCCATCAATAACCGCGCCAGGCCCATGTAGATCATGCCCAGGGCCAAGGCGCTGAAGGCAGCGGCAAACTCCAGGTGCTGCACCAACGCCAACTGCAAGCCGAAGCCCACCAACGGCGGGCCGAACAGCATGCTGCCGTCGACGTAATCGCCCTTGCGCGCCGACCAGCGCAACAACGCGTCGCGGCTACCATCTTCAGGCACATCGCTCATTTCCAGCAGCTTGCGGCGGGTGAACAGCAAGCCAATCGCCAGGTAGATGAGGAAGAACAGGATCAGGAACGGCTCGGTGCTCCAGAGCAGCTCTGACGTGTAGGAACGCAGGCCCCAGGCGAAACCGATGCCGAAGGTGCCGACAAAACCGATCAGGTTGAGCAGGCGCCAGGCCTTGAACCAGGCTATCGCGAGAATGCCGGCATTGAGCAGGATGAAATAGCTGAACAGCGCGACGTGGTTGCCGCTGCCGGTAGAGGTCAGGATCGGTGCGGCAAACCCGCCCAGTGCCGCCGCCGCGGCCAGGCCCAGGGCATTCTGGGTCACCGCCAGGATCGCCGAGAACACCGTCACCGCCACCAGCAAGCCCAGGGCCGCCTTGGAATCGAGCAACGGATGCAGGCGCATGGCGGCGAACACCGTCAGGTACAACACGGCGATCCCGGTGCCCTGGAGCATCAGTGCATAACTGTTGTTACGCTGGCGCAACCACCAACCCAGGCCCAACAGGCCCAGCGCACTGGCCGCGACGCCGGCGTAACGCAGCTCGATCGGCACCACCATGCCTTCGGTGGCATAGCGCAGTAGGAACGCCAGGCCGAGGAACAACAGCACCACACCGACCCGCAGCACGGTATTGCCGCCGAACAGCCAGTTGCGCGCACCGGTGAGGGCGCGGTCGAACAGATTCGGACCACGCGGGGCCGCCGGCTCCGCCACCATCGGCTCCAGGGGCAGAGGGGCAAAATCGCGCTCGGCACGCCGGCTGGACGTCTCTGGCGCGGGCTTCCAAATGTCATCGGGCAACGGCTGGCTGGCCTGGGTGGCCATCGCGGGAGCGGGTTCGAGGTCTGGCGGCAATTCCCAGACGAGCTCCGGTTCGGTGCGCGTTGCGGGCTTTGCGGCCTGGGACACGACAACCTCGGGCGCGGGGGCCGGATCACTCGGTTCGGCCACCTTGCCGCGTTCGAGTACCGCCAGGCGGCCCTCCAACGTGAGTAAGCTCTGCTGGGCCTCTTGCAACAAGATCTGTTGCTTGGCCGCCTGGACACCCAGGCGCCCCAATCGAAACGCCTGGGCGATGCCAAGCCCCACCAGTGCGCCTATCAGCGCATCGGCGAACGACTCGTCCACCACCCAGCCGAGTGCCAGGCCCAACAACGTCAAGATCCATTGCATGGTTGATATCCCTAAGCGGCCCATTGCGGGCGTAACCAGGGTGATGCGATGCCTGGATCAGTCTAGTAGCCCCCCAAACCCTGTGGGAGCGAGCTTGCTCGCGATAGCGGCATGACAGACACCTTAAGGTTGACTGATACACCGCGATCGCGAGCAAGCTCGCTCCCACATTGGAATGTTGGCGCTGCCAATTGCTGAGTCCGGCCACACCGCCCGGCGAAACTGGCGCCTAGTATATCGACGAAGCCCAACCGCCGTTGGGCTTCGCTCACATTTCTTGCAGCAAATGCTACTCCAGGGCTTTCCAGATGTCGGTGGCGTATTCACGGATGGTCCGGTCCGAGGAGAACCAGCCCATGCGCGCGGTGTTGAGCACCGCCGAACGCCACCACTGCTTGTCGTCGTGCCAACGCTCTTCGACCTTGGCCTGGGCGTTCCAGTACGAGTCGAAGTCGGCACAGACCAGGAAGCGGTCATAGTCCACCAGCGAGTCGACAAGCCCGGCGTAGCGCATCGGATCATCCGGCGAGAACACCCCGCCCCGTATCGCCTGCAAGACATCGTTCAGGCGATGGGAGGCGGCGATGTCCGGCGCAGCGCTGAACTCGCCGTTTTGCTTGCGCGCTTCCACTTGCTCAGCCGTCAGGCCGAAAATGAACATGTGCTCGCCACCGACGCGCTCATGCATCTCCACGTTCGCGCCGTCCATGGTACCGATGGTCAGCGCGCCATTGAGGCCGAACTTCATGTTGCTGGTGCCCGACGCTTCGAAGCCGGCCGTGGAAATCTGCTCAGACAGGTCCGCCGCCGGAATGATGCTTTCGGCCAGGCTGACGTTGTAGTTGGGCAGGAACACCACTTTGAGCAGACCACGCACGGTCGGGTCGTTGTTCACCACTCGGGCGATGTCGTTGGTCAACTTGATGATCAGCTTGGCCTGGTGGTAACTGGCGGCGGCCTTGCCGGCGAAGATTTTTACCCGCGGCACCCAATCCACTTCCGGCTCGGCGCGAATCGCCTGGTACAGCGCCACGGTGTGCATCAGGTTGAGCAACTGGCGCTTGTATTCGTGGATCCGCTTGACCTGCACGTCGAACATCGCCGCCGGGTTCACGGCAATGCCCAGTCGTTCATGGATCAGGTAAGCCAGGGCTTTCTTGCTGTGCAGGCGCTGCTCGGCGAACTGTTTGCGGAACGCCGGTTTATCGGCGAACGGCTCCAGTTCGATCAAGCGTTCCTCGGGGTTGTCGAGCACGCTCGGGCCGAGGGCGTCGACCATCATCGAGGTCAATTCGGCGTTGGCCTGGAACAACCAGCGGCGGAAGGTGATGCCGTTGGTCTTGTTGTTGATCCGATCCGGATAGAGTTTGTGCAGCTCGGAGAACACCGTGCTGCGCATCAGTTGGGTGTGCAACCCGGACACGCCGTTGACGCTGTGGGAACCGAGAAACGCCAGGTTACCCATGCGCACCCGGCGGCCGTTGTCCTCTTCGATCAGCGAAACCGAGCGCAGCACATCGAAATCGTGCACGCCTTTGGCCCGCAGCGAATCGATGTGCTGGGCGTTGATCAGGTAGATGATCTGCATGTGCCGGGGCAACATGCGCTCCATCAGCCCCACCGGCCAGGTCTCCAGGGCTTCGGGCAGCAGCGTGTGGTTGGTGTAGGACAGCGTGTCCTGGGTGATCTGCCAGGCCGCATCCCAGGCCACGTCATAGACGTCCACCAGTTGCCGCATCAGCTCGGCCACGGCGATGGACGGGTGCGTGTCGTTGAGCTGGATCGCCGCGTGATCGCCCAGGGTCAGTACCGAGGTGTGCATGTTGCGATGGCGGCGCAGCAAGTCCTGCAACGAGGCGGCGACAAAGAAATATTCCTGGCGCAGGCGCAGTTCCTGGCCGGCTTCGGTGCTGTCGGCCGGGTACAGCACGCGGGAAATACTTTCGGCCCGGGCCACTTCCGCCACCGCGCCCAAGTGGTCGCCGGCGTTGAAGCGTTCCAGGTGCAGGTCTTCCACGGCCCGGGCACGCCACAGGCGCAGGGTGTTGACGCTGGCACCGCGCCAGCCCACCACCGGGGTGTCATAGGCAATGGCCCGCACGGTTTCGGCCGGGGACCAGACTTGCCGGGTCTTGCCGGTGTCGTCGGTGACGGTCTCGACGCTGCCGCCAAAGCCGATCGGGTAGACCACCTCTGGCCGTTCGAACTCCCACGGGTTGCCAAAATCCAGCCAATGCTCGGTCTGCTCCTG
The DNA here is from genome assembly GCF_900111955.1 of Pseudomonas sp. NFIX10. Classification (NCBI taxonomy): domain Bacteria; kingdom Pseudomonadati; phylum Pseudomonadota; class Gammaproteobacteria; order Pseudomonadales; family Pseudomonadaceae; genus Pseudomonas; species Pseudomonas sp. NFIX10. The sequence continues at coordinate 58,527 of NZ_FOKH01000012.1, forward strand.
CTGCCAGCCGTCGACGATGGCCTGGCGAAACAGGCCGTGCTCATAACGAATCCCGTAGCCATGGCCGGCGATGCCCAGGGTGGACATGCTTTCCATGAAACACGCCGCCAAGCGGCCAAGGCCACCGTTGCCCAGCGCCGCATCGGGTTCGAGCAGGCGGATGCGCTCCAGGTCCACGCCCAGCTCGGTCAGGGCCTCGCGCGCGGTGTCCAGCAGGCCGAGATTGCTCAGGCTGTCGTAGAGCAAGCGCCCGATGAGGAATTCCAGGGAGAGGTAATAGACGCGCTTCTGGCCCTTGCGGTAGATCTGCCGCGTGTGGTCCATCCAGTGTTCGACCATGTGGTCGCGGGCGGCCAGGGCAATGGCTTCGAACCAATCGTGATCAAACGCATGATCCGGGTCCTTGCCGACGGCGTAAGTGAGTTTGGTCAACACGGCATCGCGAAAAGCAGCGACTTCGGCTTCGCGAACAAGTGGTTCTTGAGTCATTGATGAGACCTCGAACGAGCATGGAATTGTCTGAGCCTAGTCGGTCTGACAGACGGCACAGGCTCTGGTTCGGTGGTTTTTCCCTGTGGCGGAGAATCGTCGTCAGAGAATTGCCGGATAAGCGAATGAATGCAGGGGCCGTGCCGATCCGGGCGGGTTTGGCCGGGATGAAAAAAAACTGGCGGATGGTCGTTCAAAATTTCACCAGTCCCGGTATGATCGCGCGCCCTGATGCATGCTGGTAAACCGTGATGATGAAGCCCGACCTGATCGCCGCCGCGGAGATCGACCGACTCGATACCTGGGCCAAGTACTCCGCCCCGATGTGCGGTTCCTGCGTGTCGAGCTGCTGCACACTGCCGGTGGAAGCCAAGATAAAGGACCTGATCCGCATCGGCATCGTCGATGAGTTCGAACTGGGCGACCCGCCGAAGAACATCGCCAAGCGCCTGCAAAAGGAAGGGATCGTCGAGCGCTACAACCAGAAGTCGGAAATTTTCACGCTCCAGCGCATGAGCAACAACGATTGCCTTTATCTGGACCGCAAGAGCCGGTTGTGCACCATTTACGAGAAGCGTCCGGACACCTGCCGCAACCATCCGCGGATTGGGCCACGGCCGGGGTATTGCGCCTACAAGCCCAAGGAAGTGGAGCGCGAGCGGAATCCGCGGACGTTGGACAAATTCTGATCGGCAGCTGGTTTAGCGGTGCCTGAGCCGACGCCATCGCGAGCAAGCTCGCTCCCACAGGGAATTCCTGTCGGACACAAAGTCCGTGTCCACTGCAAATCCACTGTGGGAGCGAGCTTGCTCGCGATAGGGCCCTGACAGGCGCTACACACTTCCAGGCATAAAAAAACGCCCCTGATCTCACAATCAGGGGCGTTTTTTTCAGCTACTAACTAAGTCGAAACTCAGTTGCCGCTTTTCTTGGCAGCGCGGGTACGCTCGCTTTCGCCAAGGATTTTCTTACGCAGGCGAATCGACTTAGGCGTCACTTCACACAGTTCGTCTTCCTGCACGAACTCCAGCGCTTGCTCCAGGGTGAACTTGACCGGCGGAACCAGGGCGATGGTTTCGTCCTTGCCCGAAGCACGCATGTTGTCGAGCTTCTTGCCTTTGGTCGGGTTCACGCCCAGGTCGTTGTCGCGGCTGTTCAGGCCGACGATTTGACCTTCGTAGATATCCTGGCCGTGCTCGACGAACAGCTTGCCGCGCGCTTGCAGGGTTTCCAGCGAGTAGGTCAGGGCCTTGCCGGTCGCAACCGATACCAGCACGCCGTTCTGACGGCCGGACATGTCGCCGGACTTCATCACGTCGTAACGATCGAAGATCGAGGTCAGGATGCCGCCACCGGAGGTCAGGGTCAGGAACTCGTTACGGAAACCGATCAGGCCACGGGCCGGGATGTTGTACTCAAGGCGCACACGGCCCTTGCCATCCGGAACCATGTTGGTCAGGTCGCCTTTACGCAGGCCCATCTGCTCCATGATCGCGCCCTGGGATTCTTCCGGCAGGTCGATGGTCACGTTTTCGTACGGTTCGTGCTTGACGCCGTCAACCATGCGGATGATCACTTCAGGACGACCCACGCCCATTTCGAAGCCTTCGCGACGCATGGTTTCGATCAGTACCGAGAGGTGCAGCTCACCACGGCCGGACACCTTGAACTTGTCGGCCGAGTCGCCTTCTTCAACGCGCAGGGCAACGTTGTAGAGCAGCTCTTTGTCCAGGCGTTCCTTGATGTTACGGCTGGTCACGAACTTGCCTTCTTTACCGCAGAATGGCGAGTCGTTGACCTGGAAGGTCATGGAAACGGTTGGCTCGTCGACGGTCAACGGCTTCATCGCTTCGACGTTCAGTGGGTCGCACAGGGTGTCGGAGATGAACAGTTGCTCGAAGCCGCTGACGCAGACGATGTCGCCGGCCGCTGCTTCTTCAACGTCGATGCGGTGCAGGCCGTGGTGACCCATCAGCTTGAGGATACGACCGTTGCGCTTCTTGCCGTCGGCGTCGATGGCAACCACCGGGGTGTTCGGCTTGATGCGACCACGGGCGATACGGCCAACGCCGATCACACCCAGGAAGCTGTTGTAGTCCAGTGCCGAGATCTGCATCTGGAACGGACCGTCACGGTCGACTTTCGGCGCCGGTACGTCGTCGACGATCGACTGGTACAGCGGGGTCATGTCTTCAGCCATGGCGGTGTGGTCCAGACCGGCAATGCCGTTCAGGGCCGAGGCGTAGACGACTTTGAAGTCCAGCTGTTCTTCGGTGGCACCCAGGTTGTCGAACAGGTCGAAGATCTGGTCCAGAACCCAGTCCGGACGCGCGCCTGGACGGTCGACCTTGTTGATGACCACGATCGGACGCAGGCCGGCTTCGAACGCCTTCTTGGTCACGAAACGGGTTTGCGGCATAGGGCCGTCTTGAGCGTCAACCAGCAGCAGCACGGAGTCGACCATCGACATCACGCGCTCTACTTCACCACCGAAGTCGGCGTGGCCCGGGGTGTCCACGATGTTGATGTGGTAGCCGTTCCAGTTGATGGCGGTGTTTTTCGCCAGGATGGTAATACCGCGCTCTTTTTCCTGGTCGTTGGAGTCCATCACGCGCTCGTCGTTGAGCTCGTTGCGCTCCAGGGTGCCGGATTGACGCAAGAGTTTGTCTACCAGGGTGGTCTTACCATGGTCAACGTGAGCAATGATGGCGATGTTGCGTAGATTTTCGATCACTTGTGTATCTCGATCAGAGGATTCGGTGTGCTGACAGGTCGTGGCAGCGATTTACGTTGAGTCCGACAAAGCCGTTACAGCCTGTCGGCGGCGTCGGGGGGCCGGTGACGCAGGCCACAGGCAAACAGCCCCGGGCACTTAGCTCGGTCGATAAACGCGCACATTGGCATGCCCCTCACTGAGCAAATGGTGGGCATGCAGGCGACTCATCACGCCTTTGTCGCAATACAGCAGGTACTGGCGAGTAGGGTCCAGTTCCTTGAAACGCGCGTTCACGGCATAGAACGGCATCGTTTTTACCTCGATGCCGGCGACACTCAGCGGGTCGTCTTCAGCGTCATCCGGGTGGCGGATGTCGATGATGATCTGACCGGCCAGCGCTTCGCCGACTTCTTCAATCTTGATGTCCTGGCCCAATTCGTCGATGACGCGATCGATCGGCACCAGCCTGGCGTTTTCGAGCGCTCGCTCGAGCACCGCCATGTCGAATTCTTTCTCTTCGTGCTCCACCCGCCCGCGCTTGGCCGCCGTCTTCGGATTGACCGAGATGACGCCGCAGTATTCCGGCATGTGCCGGGCAAACTCGGCGGTGCCGATTGCGTTGGCCTGGTCGATGATGTCCTGCTTGTGGCTGGCGATCAGTGGACGCAAGACCAGCTTCTCGGTCACGCAGTCGATCACCGACAGGTTCGGCAACGTCTGGCTCGACACTTGGGAGATCGCCTCGCCGGTCACCAGTGCATCGATTTGCAGGCGGTCGGCAATTCGTGAAGCGGCGCGCAACATCATACGCTTCAAAATGACGCCCATATGACTGTTATCGACTTTGCCGAGAATCTCGCCCAGGACTTCCTCGAACGGCACACTCACAAATAACACGCGTTGGGAGCTGCCGTACTTCTTCCAGATGAAGTGCGCCACTTCCATCACGCCCAGTTCATGGGCACGCCCGCCGAGGTTGAAGAAGCAGAAATGGCTCATCAACCCGCGACGCATGATCTGGTAGGCGGCCACCGTGGAGTCGAAGCCACCGGACATCAGCACCAGGGTCTGCTCCAGCGAACCCAGCGGATACCCGCCGATGCTGTTGTGCTGGCTGTGGATCACGAACAGCCGCTGGTCGCGAATTTCGATGCGCACTTCGATTTCCGGGTCTTTCAACGAAATACCGGCCGCGCCGCATTGCCGGCGCAACTGGCTGCCGACGAACTTCTCCACATCCATCGAGCTGAACGCGTGCTTGCCGGCGCGCTTGCAACGCACCGAAAAGATCTTGCCGGCCAGTGCGTCACCATAATGAAGCATGCACTTGGCGAGGATGTCGTCGAAATCCCCCAGCGGGTATTCATCGACTTGCAAAAAATGCGCGATGCCCGGCATGCAACTCAGGCGCTCGGTCATTTCCTTCAGGAGCTTGGGTTCGCTGACACGGGTTTCCAGTTCGAGGTTGTCCCACACGCCATTCACCACCACGGCCGGATCCAGGTCTCGGAGCACGGCACGGATGTTCTTGGCCAACTGGCGGATGAAACGCATCCGTACCGGGCGGCTCTTGATGGTGATCTCGGGGAAGACTTTTACGATTAGTTTCATGAAAACAGCGCGCGAACGGCCAGCCGAAAAAGGGGGGCGCGGATTATAGCGGAAATTGCTCAAGGTTTAACCAGTTAATGTGCAGATGGTTTTACACGCACCAAAACAGGTCATTATCAATTGTAGACGCCACATTGCAGTGCGTTATTGTCTGACAATCTTTGATTTACGCCTTTAAAAGCGTGGATTTGGTGCAAAAAACCCATGCTGGGGCACTGGCATGCAAATTGCTCCCTTGTGAGGCAGGTTGCCATGGCAGAGTATTCGCGCCGGCATCACCCATATCTAAGGGCACTCCACTACCCGCCCGAAGCCACCCGGAGGACATATGTCGAAGTCGGTTCAACTCATCAAAGATCATGACGTCAAGTGGATTGATCTGCGCTTCACTGACACCAAAGGTACTCAACATCACGTGACCATGCCGGCCCGTGATGCGATGGACGACGAATTCTTTGAAATCGGGAAAATGTTCGACGGCTCCTCCATCTCTGGCTGGAAGGGCATCGAAGCCTCCGACATGATCCTGATGCCGGACGACGAAACCGCCGTCCTGGACCCGTTCACCGAAGAGCCGACCCTGATCCTGGTCTGCGACATCATCGAACCTTCGACCATGCAAGGCTATGACCGCGACCCACGCGCCATCGCCCACCGCGCCGAGGAATACCTGAAGTCCACCGGTATCGGCGACACTGCTTTCTTCGGCCCTGAGCCTGAGTTCTTCATCTTCGACTCGGTCAAGTTCAAGTCCGACATCTCCGGCTCCATGTTCAAGATCTTCTCCGAGCAAGGCTCGTGGATGTCCGACCAGGACGTGGAAGGCGGCAACAAAGGCCACCGTCCAGGCATCAAAGGCGGCTACTTCCCGGTTCCACCGTTCGACCACGACCACGAAATCCGTACCTCCATGTGCAACGCACTGGAAGAGATGGGCCAGACCGTCGAAGTTCACCACCACGAAGTGGCGACTGCCGGCCAGAACGAAATCGGCGTGAAATTCAACACGCTGGTCAAGAAGGCTGACGAAGTCCAGACCCTGAAGTACTGCGTACACAACGTTGCTGACGCTTACGGCCGCACCGCGACCTTCATGCCGAAGCCTCTGTACGGCGACAACGGTTCGGGCATGCACGTTCACATGTCGATCTCCAAGGACGGCAAGAACACCTTCGCAGGCGAAGGCTATGCCGGCCTGTCGGACACCGCCCTGTACTTCATCGGCGGCATCATCAAACACGGTAAGGCCCTGAACGGCTTCACCAACCCGTCGACCAACTCCTACAAGCGTCTGGTACCAGGCTTCGAAGCACCGGTCATGCTGGCCTACTCGGCTCGCAACCGTTCCGCCTCGATCCGTATTCCTTACGTGAACAGCCCTAAAGCCCGCCGTATCGAAGCACGCTTCCCGGATCCGGCTGCCAACCCGTACCTGGCCTTCGCTGCACTGATGATGGCTGGCCTGGACGGTATCCAGAACAAGATCCACCCTGGCGATGCCGCTGACAAAAACCTGTATGACCTGCCGCCTGAAGAGGCCAAGGAAATCCCACAGGTGTGTGGCAGCCTGAAAGAAGCCCTGGAAGAGCTGGACAAGGGCCGTGCGTTCCTGACCAAAGGCGGCGTATTCAGCGATGACTTCATCGACGCTTACATCGCGCTGAAAAGCGAAGAAGAAATCAAGGTTCGCACCTTCGTACACCCACTGGAATATGAGCTGTACTACAGCTGCTGATCCGGTAGCGCCGTCATGTACGGCGTGAAACAAAGAGAGGCCTCCTTCGGGAGGCCTTTTTTATGGGCGCCGGTTACGTGCATGATGCCCCGTCGCTCCCCCTAGAAGACGAGACTGCCCATGACCTTGCGCTTCAAGCTCTGCCTTGCCCTGTCTGCCGCGCTGCTGGCCTCCACCGCCGCAGCCGCCTCGACTCCCGCCCCCGAGGCCCTGACCCCGCTGCTTAACGCCATTGGCGAACGCCTGGCCATCGCCGATCAAGTGGCGCTGAGTAAATGGGACAGTGGCAAACCCGTAGAGGACCGTCAGCGCGAGCGTGAAGTCATCGCCGCCGCCGTCGCCCAGGCACCGGCCTACAAACTGAGCGGCGAAACCGTGGAAGCGTTTTTTGCCGCCCAGATAGAAGCCAACAAAATGGTGCAGTACATCAACTTGTCCGACTGGGCCCTGGACGGCAAGGCCCCGGACCTCCCGCGCCCGGACCTGGTGGGGCAGATCCGCCCGCAGCTCGATCGCCTGCAAAAACGCCTGCTGCAACAACTGGCCGACTTCGCCCCCTACCGCACCGATCCGCAGTGCCCGCAATGGCTGGCCCGTGCCACCCACCACAACAAGCAGCACCCGGTGCACCGGCTCGCCCTGATCCGCGCGACCGCAGAGTTGTGTATCTCCCCAAAAGCTTAAGTCAGCACCCCCTCCCCCTGTGGGAGCGAGCTTGCTCGCGATGGCGGAGTGTCAGGCACAGGGATGCTGGATGTGCCGGCCTCATCGCGAGCAAGCTCGCACCCACAGGACAGGTCATGGCCCAACACATAACAACTTGGGCCAACCCTCTCCCCTGACCTATGCTGCAACTCAACACTTTCAGTTTTCGGTCGATTTTATGGGGCGCGGTTTTTCAATCATCCTGTTGTCGCTGCTGGCACTGCCCGCCGTCGCGCAGATCTACAAGTACACCGACGCCGAAGGCAATACCGCCTACAGCAACCAGCCGCCCCAAGGCGTCCCGGCCCAGACGGTGGATTTGCCACCGCTCAACAGCATCGAACGCCAGTCTCCGGCCAGCCCGGGCACACCGACGCCTCCCGCCAACAGCGAAAAGCCGCGCGATGCCTACGAAACCCTGGAACTGACCGACATCCCCAACGACGAGGCCCTGCGCGCCAACAACGGCACCTTCACCGTTGGTGTGCACGCTCAACCGCGCCTGCGCAGCCCGCATCTGTTCCAACTGCTGCTGGACGGCCAGCCCTACGGCCAGCCGAGCAACGTGCCGCGCCTGCAATTGGTGAATATCGACCGGGGCGAGCACAGCCTGGCGGTTCAAGTCATCGACGGCGACAACCTGGTGCAGCAAAGCGAAACCGTCACCTTCACCGTCCAACGGGTACACCAGCCATGATCCGCTGGCTGCTCGCGCTGGGCCTGGCGCTGACGGCGATGCCCGGCGTGGCGCAGATCTACACCTACATCGATGCCCAGGGCAATCGCGTGTTCACCGATCAGCCGCGCCCCGGCAACGCAAAGAAAGTCCCACTGCCGCCTGGCAACCGGATGCCGGCACCGCCCACGGGTACAGCCTCGGCGCCCGCGACCCAAGCCCGGCCCGAACCGTTGTTTCATTACGAAATGCTCAGACTGTTGATTCCCGAGCCGGACGCGACGATACGCAGCACCGCAGGCGAATTGATCGTCAGTGTGACCAGCGAACCGGGCCTGAAAAAAGGCCACCGCTACCGCCTGTTGCTCGACGGCAAACCAACGGGCGCGCCGGGACCGAGCCCGGTATTCGCCTTGAACGACATCGATCGAGGCACTCATCACCTGGCGGTCGAAATCCTCGACGAGCAGGACCGTATCGTCGAACGCACCGCCAACCAGCCCTTCCACATGCAGCGCATGTCCCTGGCGCAGAAGCGCCGCATCAAGCCCTGTGCCACGGCCGATTACGGTCAACGCCCCGAGTGCCCTCTCGCCGAAAAGCCTGAAGAAGAAAAAAGCAGCATCTTGCCGTTCTTCTAACGCCGCCCAGGCTATCGCACTATATTGGTGCAATAGCTTGCACGCTACCCAGCCCCAACACCCATTTTGGTTCGAAAGTACCCGAAAAAGCTGGCAGAACGCCACGCAAGCGAGCGAAAAACACCCTTTTGAGGCTCTAAACGCTTCTTTTCGGAGCCTTGGTTTGGTTTTTGCATTTTCCTTGTGACAGCGCATTAATCGCGCGCGCAATTTGGGACCGGTCCCGAGTTGCTACGCTCCAAAAGAGGTCCTGATGACCATTAGCGACGCACTACACCGCTTGCTGCTCGACAACCTCACCACCGCGACCATCCTGCTGGACGCCGAACTGCGTCTGGAGTACATGAACCCGGCGGCGGAGATGCTCCTGGCCGTCAGCGGCCAGCGCAGCCACGGGCAGTTCATCAGCGAGTTGTTCACCGAATCCACCGAAGCGCTCAATTCCCTGCGCCAAGCGGTGGAGCAGGCGCACCCGTTCACCAAGCGCGAGGCGATGCTCACCGCCCTGACCGGCCAGACCCTGACCGTGGATTATGCGGTCACGCCGATCCTGAATAACGGCGCCACCTTGCTGCTGCTGGAAGTCCACCCACGTGATCGCTTGCTGCGCATCACCAAGGAGGAGGCGCAGTTGTCCAAGCAGGAAACCAGCAAGATGCTGGTACGCGGCCTGGCCCACGAGATCAAGAACCCTCTCGGCGGAATACGTGGCGCGGCACAGTTGCTCGCCCGCGAACTGCCGGAAGAAAGTCTCAAGGACTACACCAACGTCATCATCGAGGAAGCCGACCGCCTGCGGAACCTGGTGGACCGCATGCTCGGCTCGAACAAGCTGCCGTCCCTGGCGATGTGCAACGTCCATGAAGTGCTTGAGCGCGTCAGCAGCCTGGTGGAAGCGGAAAGCCAGGGTTGCATCACTTTGGTGCGCGACTATGACCCGAGCATTCCCGACGTCCTGATCGACCGCGAGCAGATGATCCAGGCGGTACTGAACATCGTACGCAACGCGATGCAGGCCATCAGCAGCCAGAACGAACTGCGCCTGGGTCGCATCAGCCTGCGTACCCGCGCCATGCGCCAGTTCACCATCGGCCACGTGCGCCATCGCCTGGTGACCAAGATCGAAATCATCGACAACGGCCCGGGCATCCCTGCCGAACTGCAGGAAACCATCTTTTTTCCCATGGTCAGCGGCCGCCCGGACGGTACCGGGCTGGGCCTGGCCATTACCCAGAACATCATCAGTCAGCATCAGGGCTTGATCGAATGTGAAAGCCACCCCGGCCACACCACTTTCTCGATCTTCCTGCCACTGGAACAAGGAGCCACATCGACATGAGCCGTAGTGAAACCGTGTGGATCGTCGATGACGACCGTTCTATCCGTTGGGTCCTGGAAAAAGCCTTGCAACAGGAAGGCATGACCACCCAGAGCTTCGACAGCGCCGATGGGGTGATGAGTCGCCTGGCGCGTCAGCAACCGGACGTCATCATCTCCGACATCCGCATGCCCGGCGCCAGCGGCCTGGACCTGTTGGCGCGGATTCGCGAGCAGCATCCGCGGCTGCCGGTGATCATCATGACCGCCCATTCCGACCTGGACAGCGCCGTGGCGTCCTATCAGGGCGGCGCTTTTGAATACCTGCCCAAGCCATTTGACGTCGACGAAGCCGTATCGCTGGTCAAGCGCGCCAACCAGCACGCCCAGGAACAACAGGGTATGGAAGAGGTGCCGGCCCTGGCCCGCACCCCGGAAATCATCGGCGAAGCGCCGGCGATGCAGGAAGTTTTTCGCGCCATCGGGCGCTTGAGCCACTCCAACATCACTGTGCTGATCAACGGCGAGTCGGGCACCGGCAAGGAACTGGTGGCCCACGCCCTGCACCGCCACAGCCCACGGGCGGCGTCGCCGTTCATCGCGCTGAACATGGCGGCCATTCCCAAGGACTTGATGGAGTCCGAGCTGTTCGGCCACGAAAAAGGCGCCTTCACCGGCGCGGCCAACCTGCGGCGCGGGCGCTTCGAGCAAGCCGATGGCGGCACGTTGTTCCTCGATGAAATCGGCGACATGCCGGCCGACACCCAGACCCGCTTGCTGCGCGTGCTGGCCGATGGCGAGTTCTATCGGGTCGGCGGCCATACCCCGGTGAAAGTGGACGTGCGCATCATCGCCGCGACCCACCAGAACCTGGAAACCCTGGTTCACGCCGGCAAATTCCGTGAGGACTTGTTCCACCGCCTGAACGTCATCCGCATTCATATCCCGCGCCTGGCGGATCGTCGCGAAGACATCCCGACCCTGGCCCGGCACTTCCTCAGCCGCGCGGCCCAGGAACTGGCGGTCGAGCCCAAGTTGCTCAAGAGCGAAACCGAGGAATACCTCAAGAACCTGCCGTGGCCCGGCAACGTGCGCCAGTTGGAGAACACCTGCCGCTGGATAACGGTGATGGCCTCAGGTCGCGAAGTGCACATCAGCGACCTGCCGCCGGAACTGCTGAGCCTGCCGCAGGATTCGGCCCCCGTGACTAACTGGGAGCAAGCCCTGCGCCAGTGGGCCGACCAGGCCCTGGCCCGCGGTCAGTCGAGCCTGTTGGACAGCGCGGTACCGGCCTTCGAGCGGATCATGATCGAAACCGCCCTCAAGCACACCGCCGGCCGCCGCCGCGACGCCGCCGTGCTGCTGGGCTGGGGCCGCAATACCTTGACCCGCAAGATCAAGGAATTGGGGATGAAGGTCGATGGTGGGGATGATGATGACGGGGATGAGGGCTGATCGGTCTTTAGCCCTTCGCTGAATTTGAAGGCCCAATCGCGAGCAAGCTCGCTCCCACAAGGGAAATGCAATTCCTGGACTGCCCCCAAAAGTCAGATTGGTGTCCAACTTTTTTTGGGGGGCGGTCCATCCTGTGGGAGCGAGCTTGCTCGCGATGCTTTTAAAGGCTTCATGCACCGCATCAATGCACTGCGAACCGCAATTGCACATGCACCACCCGCCAAAACCAATCGGCCCAGCTCGAAAAAACCACACAAACAAAAGCAAAAGCCCCGGAATACGGGGCTTTTGCGTTACAGAAAGCGTTTTTTGTGACAAATAATTTAAAACTGGCACGCCCCCTGCAATAGCTAGATCACTACCCAGTTTCGGGGACCTTGGTACAGGCAGGCCGGGGAATCCCCATTTTATACCGGGCTCAGCGAGCCCACTGTTTTGGGGGCCTTGATACAGGCAGGTCAAGGTTTCCCTTCTTTACACCCAGGGCTATGCGCTTAGCGCGAGCCCTCCCGTTTTGGGGACCTTGGTACAGGCAGGCCGGGGATTCCCTCTTTTATTGCTCCTGGAGACGGACCTCCAGCCGCCAGCGATCATCCACCTCGCTGCCGGTCCACTCCCCTCGCAATGGACGCGCCGCCACCAGCGTCAGCAACAACCCCTCGTCACTCAAACGCACCCGCCAGTTCACATCCTTGCCGTTGAGCTTGAGCTGGCCCTTCTGCGGCCGGCCTTCTGCCTGGAACAGCAGCGCCACTGAGCCGTCGACAATTTCTCCATGGAGCTTGGGTTCGTTGTTGAACCAGGCCACCAGCGTTCCGTCTGTCACCTCGATCTGTTGCAAGGCGCTCGGGTCGGGCGTGGTCAGGCGCCCGATCATCAGCCCGACCATCATGCCGACAATCGCCAAAGAGCCCATCACCCGAGGCATTAGCTTCGAACGTCGGTCGGTTTGCGGCGTAGAATGCCGCTCATCTTTATCTGCGGAGCCGTGCATGTTTCACGTCATCCTTTTTCAACCGGAAATTCCGCCGAATACCGGCAACGTCATCAGGCTGTGCGCCAACAGCGGCTGCCACCTGCATTTGATCGAACCGCTGGGCTTCGACATGGACGACAAGCGCCTGCGCCGAGCCGGCCTCGACTATCACGAGTATGCCACCTTGCAGCGTCACGCCGACCTCGCCAGTTGTCTGGAAAGCCTCGGGCATCCGCGTCTGTTCGCCTTTACCACCAAGGGTTCGCGGCCGTTCCATGACGCCAGCTTCGTCGCCGGTGATGCGTTCCTGTTCGGCCCGGAAAGTCGTGGCCTGCCGGCCGACATACTGGACGCCCTGCCCGCCGGGCAACGCCTGCGCCTGCCAATGCGCGAAGGCTGCCGCAGCCTGAACCTGTCCAACACCGTGGCGGTGGCGGTTTATGAGGCGTGGCGGCAGAACGGGTTCGCCTGAGCCTTTCCTGTCAGCCAGAAACACCTGTGGGAGCGAGCTTGCTCGCGATGGCGGTGGATCAGCCGACTTTAATGTTGACTGGTGCACTGCTATCGCGAGCAAGCTCGCTCCCACAGGTTTTGTGCCTGGCCGTCGAGCGCTATGCCTGGCAGTGGACGCTTACTGAACGGTCGCGCCACCTTCTTGTTGCATGCGCTGCAGTTCTTGCGCATACAGGGCATCGAAGTTCACCGGCGCCAGCATCAGGGCCGGGAACGAGCCGCGGGTCACCAGGCTGTCCAGGGTTTCCCGGGCGTAAGGGAACAGGATGTTCGGGCAGAACGCGCCCAGGGTGTGGCTCATCGAAGGGGCATCCAGGTTCTTGATCAGGAAGATCCCGGCCTGTTGCACTTCAGCGATGAACGCCACTTCGTCACCGTTCTTGACGGTGACCGACAAGGTCAGCACCACTTCGTGGAAGTCATCTTCCAGGGCTTTCTGACGGGTGTTCAGGTCCAGGCCTACGCTCGGCTCCCACTGCTGGCGAAAGATCGCCGGGCTTTTCGGGGCTTCGAAGGACAGGTCACGTACATAAATGCGCTGCAAGGAGAATTGCGGTGCGGCTTCTTCTTCGCTGGCAGCTGTGTTCTGTTGGTCAGTCATCGCAGATCCTTCTTACTTTCAGGTTCTTTAGTGGGAAATTCAGGCCTTGAGCAGCGCGTCGAGCTTGCCAGCGCGCTCCAGGGCATACAGATCGTCGCAACCGCCCACGTGGGTGCTGCCGATCCAGATCTGCGGCACGGACGAACGCCCGGCCTTCTGGGTCATTTCGGCGCGCAGTTGCGGCTTGCCGTCGACCTTGATCTCCTCGAAGGCCACGCCTTTGTTCTGGAGCAGGAACTTGGCTCTGGAGCAATAGGGGCAGTAATCGCTGGAATAGACAACAACGTGGGGCATTTTCACTTCACCAGGGGCAGATTGTCGGCTTTCCAGCTGGCAACGCCGCCGGACAGCTTGGCGGCGGTGAAACCGGACTTCATCAGCTCACGGGCGTGGGTGCCGGCGTGCTGGCCTTGTGCGTCCACCAGGATCAGCGTCTTGGCCTTGTGTTTTTCCAGCTCGCCGATCCGCGCCATCAGTTTGTCCTGGGGAATGTTCACCGCCCCGACAATGTGACCGGCGGCGTAATCCTTGCTCGGGCGGATGTCCACCACCACGCCGGCATCCTTGTTGACCAGTGCGGTCAGCTCGCCAGTGCTCAGGCTGCGACCGCCGCCCTGCATCGTGTGGGCAACCAGCAACGCCAGCAGCACGACGAAGATACCGACGAGAATGTAGTGGTTAGTGGCAAATTGAATCAGGTGAGCAACCATCGAAGGAGGTTCCAGGGCGTTAAAATGTCGGCCAGTATACACAGCACGCAAGGCCGGCCAAACCCCGCCCGGCGGTGACGCCGCCGGAACTTACCTTTAAACTGCCCGTCCCTTTTCCATCGTCTTCTTTTAACCCGCCACGAGTGGATTCCATGACTACCACGCCTAAACCTTTGGTCCTGATGATTCTCGACGGCTTCGGTCACAGTGACAGCCACGAATCCAACGCCGTGTATTCGGCCAACAAGCCTGTGCTGGACCGCCTGTGGGCCACCGTGCCCAACGGCCTGATCTCCGGCAGCGGCATGGACGTCGGCCTGCCGGACGGGCAGATGGGCAACTCCGAAGTCGGCCACATGAACCTCGGCGCAGGCCGCGTGGTGTACCAGGACTTCACCCGCGTGACCAAATCGATCCGCGACGGCGATTTCTTCGAAAACCCGACCATCTGCGCCGCGGTGGATAAGGCCGTGGCCGCCGGCAAGGCCGTGCACTTCATGGGCCTGCTGTCCGACGGTGGCGTGCACAGCCACCAGGACCACCTGGTCGCCATGGCCGAACTGGCTGCCAAGCGCGGTGCCGAGAAGATCTACCTGCACGCGTTCCTCGATGGCCGCGACACCCCGCCGAAAAGCGCCACGTCGTCGATCGAGCTGCTGGACGCAACGTTCCAGGCCCTTGGCAAGGGGCGCATCGCCAGCCTCGTCGGTCGCTACTTCGCCATGGACCGTGACAACCGTTGGGATCGCGTGGCCCAGGCCTACAACCTGATCGTCGACGGCAAGGCCCAATTCAATGCCGCCACCGCCCAGGAAGGCCTGCAAGCCGCCTACGAGCGCGGCGAAAGCGATGAATTCGTCAAGGCCACCACCATTGGCGAACCAGTGAAAGTCGAAGACGGCGATGCCGTGGTGTTCATGAACTTCCGTGCCGACCGCGCCCGCGAGCTGACCCGCGTGTTCGTCGAAGACGATTTCAAGGAATTCGAGCGTGCCCGCCAGCCAAAACTGGCCGGTTTCGTGATGCTGACCCAATACGCCGCCAGCATTCCCGCGCCTTCGGCCTTCGCCGCCGGGAGCCTGGAAAACGTGCTGGGCGACTACCTGGCGAAAAACGGCAAGACCCAACTGCGCATCGCCGAGACCGAAAAGTACGCCCACGTGACGTTCTTTTTCTCCGGTGGCCGTGAAGAGCCCTTCCCGGGCGAAGAACGCATCCTGATCCCTTCGCCGAAAGTCGCCACCTACGACCTGCAACCGGAGATGAGCGCACCGGAAGTGACCGACCGTATCGTCGACGCCATTGAAAACCAGCGTTACGACGTGATCGTGGTCAACTACGCCAACGGCGACATGGTGGGCCACAGCGGCATATTCGAAGCGGCGGTCAAGGCCGTGGAATGCCTGGACACCTGCGTTGGCCGCATCGTCGAGGCCTTGGAAAAGGTCGGCGGCGAAGCACTGATCACGGCCGACCACGGCAACGTCGAGCAGATGTCCGACGAATCCACCGGCCAAGCCCACACCGCTCACACCACCGAGCCGGTGCCGTTCATCTATGTCGGCAAGCGTGACTTCAAGGTTCGCGAAGGTGGCGTGCTGGCTGACGTGGCGCCGACCATGCTGATGCTGCTGGGGATGGAGAAACCGGCGGAAATGACCGGCACTTCGATCCTGGTCTGATTCCGCAAACCCTGTGGGAGCGAGCTTGCTCGCGATAGCGCCGGATCAGCCAACCTTGATGTTGACTGATGCACCGCCATCGCGAGCAAGCTCGCTCCCACATGGGTTCTTGGTGTTTTTCGGGCCAGTTATCACACAGCCCCAAATGGGCGTTTTTTTTGCAGCGTGGGCCGGGCATACTAGGCCGTCCCTTTCCCTGGTGTCGCCCGCCTCTATGCTTCGCGTCCTGATAGCCCTCGTTCTGACCTGCTTGCTCCAACCGGCCTTTGCCGACGAGCGCGCGCAAACCCAACAGCAGTTGGAAGCCACGCGCCAGGACATTGCCGAGCTGAAAAAGCTGCTGGGCAAGTTGCAGGAAGAAAAATCCAGCGTGCAGAAAGACCTGCGCGGCACTGAAACCGAGATGGGCAAGCTGGAGAAGCAGGTCGACGCCCTGCAAAAGGAACTGAAGAAAAGCGAATCCGAGCTGCAGCGGCTCGATGGAGAGAAAAAAAAACTCCAGAGCGCACGCACTGAACAGCAAAAGCTGATCGCCATCCAGGCCCGGGCCGCCTACCAGAACGGCCGCCAGGAATACCTCAAGCTGCTGCTCAACCAGCAAAACCCCGAGAAATTCGCCCGGACCCTCACGTATTACGATTACCTGAGCCAGGCACGCCTGGAACAACTCAAGAGTTTCAATGAAACCTTGCGCCAGCTGGCCAATGTCGAAAAAGACATCGAGCTGCAGCAGGCCCAGTTGCTGGTGCAGAAAAGCAGCCTCGACACCCAGCGCGAAGAACTCGAGAAGGTTCGCAAGGAACGCCAGGTGGCCCTGGCCAAGCTCAATGACGACGTGAAGGCCCGCGACAGCAAGCTCAAGGCCCGCGAGCAGGACCAGGCCGAACTGGCCAATGTGTTGAAAACCATCGAAGAGACCCTGGCCCGCCAGGCCCGAGAGGCGGAAGAAGCGCGCCAGAAAGCGCTGATCGCCCAGCAGGAAGCCGAAAAAAAGCGTTTGCGTGAAGCCCAGGCCGACGCGGATGCCGGCGATGCACCGCGCAAACCGGCAAAATCCAGCCCCGGCGCACTGGTTTCCAGTGACGGCGAAACCTTTGGCGGCGCTTTTGCTTCAGCCCGAGGCAAACTTCCATGGCCAGTCAATGGTCGATTGCTTGCGCGCTTCGGTGAAACCCGCGGCGACGACACCCGCACCAAGTGGGACGGGGTAATGATCAGCGCCTCGGCCGGCAGCCAGGTACATGCCGTGCATGGCGGGCGCGTGGTATTCGCCGACTGGTTGCGCGGTGCCGGCCTGCTGGTGATCCTCGATCACGGCAACGGTTACTTGAGCCTGTACGGCCACAACCAGACGCTGCTCAAGTCGGCGGGCGACGTGGTCAAGGCCGGAGAGTCCATCTCCACGGTCGGTAACAGTGGCGGGCAGGATACGCCAGCACTGTATTTCGCTATTCGTCAGCAGGGTCGCCCCAGTGACCCGGCCCAATGGTGTCGTGCGCAAGGATAAGCGCGCCCATCCTATTAAGGAGTTCGTTCGACATGCTGCATTTGTCCCGCCTTACCTCGCTGGCCCTGACGATCGCCCTCGTGATCGGTGCCCCCCTGGCTTTCGCCGCCGAACCGGCCCCGTCAGTCCCCGCCGCAACCGCCGCAACCACCAAGGCGCCGCTGCCGCTGGACGAACTGCGCACCTTTGCCGAGGTCATGGACCGGATCAAGGCCGCCTACGTGGAACCGGTAGATGACAAGATGCTGCTGGAGAACGCCATCAAGGGCATGCTCAGCAACCTTGACCCGCACTCGGCATACCTGGGCCCGGAAGATTTCGCCGAGCTGCAGGAAAGCACCAGCGGCGAGTTTGGCGGCCTGGGCATCGAGGTCGGCAGCGAAGACGGCTTCGTCAAGGTGGTCTCGCCAATCGACGACACGCCTGCTTCCAAGGCCGGCATCCAGGCCGGTGACTTCATAGTCAAGATCAACGGCCAGCCGACCCGCGGCCAGAGCATGAGCGAAGCCGTGGACAAGATGCGCGGCAAGATCGGCCAGAAGATCACCCTGACCCTGGTACGCGACGGTGGCACACCGTTCGACGTGACCCTCACGCGGGCGGTCATCCAGGTCAAGAGCGTGAAAAGCCAGTTGCTGGAGTCGGGCTACGGCTACATCCGCATCACCCAGTTCCAGGTCAAGACCGGCGAAGAAGTCGCCAAGGCCCTGGCCAAGATGCGCAAGGACAACGGCAAGAAACTCAACGGCCTGGTCCTGGACCTGCGCAACAACCCCGGCGGCGTGCTGCAATCAGCCGTGGAAGTGGTGGATCACTTCATCACCAAGGGCCTGATCGTCTACACCAAGGGCCGCATCGCCAATTCCGAGTTGCGCTTCTCGGCCACTGGCAACGACTTGAGCGAAGCCGTGCCACTGGTGGTGCTGATCAACGGCGGCAGCGCGTCGGCTTCGGAAATTGTCGCCGGCGCCCTGCAGGACCAGAAGCGCGGTGTGGTCATGGGCACCACCAGTTTCGGCAAGGGTTCGGTACAGACCGTGTTGCCACTGAACAACGACCGCGCCCTGAAGATCACCACCGCGCTGTACTTCACGCCCAACGGCCGTTCCATCCAGGCCCAGGGCATTGTCCCGGACATCGAAGTGCGCAAGGCCAAGATCACCAACGAGCAGGACAGCGAGTACTTCAAGGAAGCCGACCTGCAAGGGCACCTGGGCAACGGCAACGGCGGCGCCGACAAACCGACCGGTTCCGGCGCCAAGGCCAAGCCAATGCCCCAGGATGACGACTATCAGTTGGCCCAGGCCTTGAGCTTGCTCAAAGGGTTGAACATCACGTCCGGCCGCTGAGATGGGCCTGCGTTTCACCTTCTTCCTGCTGTGCCTGCTGGCGGGGGCCGTTAACGCGGCGCCCGCCACGCCCTCTTCGCCCCACAAGGCGTACCTGAGCCTGATCATCGACGACCTGGGGCAAAACCTGCCTCGGGACCGTCGGGTGCTGGCCCTCCCCGGGCCGGTCACCACCGCGATCATGCCCGACACACCCCACGCCGCCGAATTCGCCCGCGAAGCCCATCGCGCCGGCAAGCTGGTCATGCTGCACATGCCCATGGACCCGGCCACCGGGCCGTTCGCCTGGCATCCGGACCTGTCCATCGAAGAACTGGGCAAGCGCCTCGACGCCGCGTTCGCCGCCGTGCCCTACACCAGCGGGATCAACAACCACATGGGCAGCCGCATGACCGCCCAGCCCGAGGCCATGGCGTGGCTGATGGCGAACTTGCAGCAACGCCACAAGTTTTTTGTCGACAGCCGCACCAGCGCCCAGACCGTCGCCGCCGCCGAAGCGCAAAAGATCGGCCTCGCCAGTGTGTCGCGGGATGTGTTCCTGGACGACGAGCGCACCGAAACCGCCATCGCCCAACAGCTGCAAACCGCCATCGACCTGGCCCGCCGACAAGGCTCGGCCGTGATGATCGGCCATCCCTATCCGCAGACCCTGGCGGTACTCGAGCGCGAGCTACCCAAGCTCAAGGCCCAGGGCATCGAATGGATCGACATCAAGTCGATGATCAGCCTGCGCAGCAATCGGGCGATGGCTGGGCATGGGAAGGATGGGGTTTATCGGTAGGCGACGACCGCGTCGCCGCCATCGCGAGCAGGCTCGCTCCCGCAACGGTTCTGCATCGGGCACAAGGTTGGCGTTCACAGCAGATCCCCTGTGGGAGCGAGCTTGCTCGCGATGACGGCGACACATCCAACATCTCTGCAAGCTGACCCACCGCTTTCGCGAGCAAGCTCGCTCCCACAACGGTTCTGCATCGGGCACAAGATTGGTGCTTACAGCGCCCCCCTGTGGGAGCGAGCTTGCTCGCGATGACGGCGGCACATCCAACATCTTCTGCAAGCTGACCCACCGCTTTCGCGAGCAAGCTCGCTCCCACAGGTTTGTTCCAGGGGTCAGAGATACCGCGCCATGATCGCGTCCACCGCCCCTTCCTTGCGGAGCTCATCCAAGGCAGCCTGAAGCCGGGCGACCACGTCATCGGGCACGTCCTTGTTCAAGGCCAGGTACAGCTCGGCACTGTTGAAGCGCAGCACGGTCTTGAGATCGTTCACCCCTTCCTGGCGCGCCAGGTAACGCCCGGCCGGGTCCCCGGTGGCCCACAGGTCGATCTGGCCGTTGACCAGTTTCCTGGCGTTGTCCTGATCGCGCAACACGACAATCGGCTTGAGCCCCTGCTTGGCCAGCGTCTCGGCGATTGCGTCGCCCTTGTAGGCACCGATCTTGTATTGACGCGCCTGCTCCAGCGAGTCGAGCGCGATCTTGCTGTCGGCCTTGGCGAGCATGATCCAGTCGTCCGGACCGATGGGGCCAACCCATTTGAAAAGCTTTTCACGCTCCGGCAACCGCGCCATGACAAACACACCGTAACCCGGATTTTCCAGGGCGAGTTTGTAGATGCGCTCCCAGGGGAAACGTAGCGTCAGGCTGTAGGAGATATCGGCGCGCTTGAATATTTCGCGGACGATGTCCACGGCAATGCCATGGATGTTCTCGTCCTGGGCGAAGTTCTTGCCGTTCTTGGCCATGTTGTACGGGGGGAAGTTTTCCGTCAGCAACACCAGCGATGTATCAGCGGCACGGACAGTGCCTGCGAGCAGCAACGTGGCACCGGCAAAGGCAAGAACGAGGCGTTTGAGCATGTCGGGCTACCGCAATCCATGGTGTACCCAAGAGTGCCTTGGGCCTGCAAACATGTCCACCGCCCGTTACTTTCGTGACGCTTCGACTCCTCAGAATAGAAGTTCGTGAGGTTGCAACTGAGGTAACTAATTACCGCCATCCGCACGCCTGCGACTGATTAATTGAAAACCCCGGCCGTTGCCGGTTCCATTCAATTAATCAGAGACATTATCCGATGAGAACACTCTCTTTCCTGCTGGTTGGCGCGCTTTACTCGCAGGCTCCAAACGCTATCGCACAACCCCTGGATTACGGCGAAAACATGCAGAACTTCACGGCCTCGAAGGTCCTTGAAAATGCCGATGGATCACACAACCACTGGCGAGGTATCGGGCGCCTTTACATCAACGGCTCCTGTACCGCTACGCTTCTCGACACGCGTGAACCCTCGGTAACCGGACCAACCCCTGCCTATGTAATCACCTCGGGACACTGTATCGAAAAGGGCAATGGCAACATCGTGACCGATAAGCCGGTGAGCGGAATCATGCAGTTCGATTACTTTGCCGACACGGCCCAATTCAAAACCTATTCCCTGAAAAAAGTCGCGTGGCGCAGCATGCAAGGTGTTGATCTGGCCATCGTCGAGTTGGCCACCAGCCTTCAGGAACTCATCAGCGAAGGGATACAGCCATTGGAACTGGCCCGGCAAAAACCGGCCTACGACACTGATGTCTTGGTTGTGAGCGCCCCGCTCGGTTTCGAGAATGCCACGTTGCGCATGGCCGCCTGCACCTTGCAACCCGCCCAGGAAATCATTGAAGGCCCATGGGTATGGCGAAGTAACTTGATGACTCGCTGCCAGGACATAGCGGGAGGCAGTTCAGGAGGGCCCATTCTCGATCGCTATTCAAACGAGATCATCGGCGTGATAGGCACCGGCAACCTGACTGCCGGCCTGGTTCCATGCGACGAAGACGCGCCCTGCACGCGAATAGGCGATAGCTACAAGGCGATTTCGGAAAATATATACGGGAACCCCACGGTTCTTCTCAATGGCTGCTTCATACGAGGCCATCTGGCCAGCGACGCGTCTGCATCTTGCTCGCTCTATCCGGCCTTTACCGTGAGCGCTGACTCGGATGCTCCGGCAAGGTACAGGAAGCTGAAGAAAAGAGACGACGGCACGGTGCACATTCCAACTTGGGATTACCGATTTTCCATCAACACGGCGTTTTATCGCTATAAAACCGTCCGCACCGCAAAGGAGTGCGAAAGCGGCCACCACTACAGTGATGCGATCAGTGCCGACGACAGTTTCATAAATTCCGAGATCGGTAACCGGCCCGGTTTCTATTTCCTATGCATCCTCGGTGTCGATTCCGCCGCCCAAGGCGCTGAATTCGGACTCATCAAGAACAGCCTGTCTCTCCCGGTGGAAATCCTGGATGACATTCCCACGGCGCAACCCGATTTATCGATCACCACCGGCGTCACCGTTGAGTTGGCTCGTACCGAAAAACATGAGAGCTACGCCGTCAAGTTCGGTCCGGTAGAGAGCACGGATTGCTCGAAGGACGCCGAATACGCAACCCACACCTACCTGGAGCTCCGGTTTGACGATGCAAAACTGCCGGTGAAACTCTGCACGATCGCCTACGACAAATCAGGACAGGCATCCGAACCGAGGATCGACATCTTGAAGCCCACGACAGGCTCGCGAGATGCCGCTCCGGCGGCTTCCTGATTCAAGGCACCGGCTTTGTCGGCGCCGGCTCAGCGAATGACAATCCCACGCTGGGCCATGTAGGCCTTGGCCTCCGGCACGGTGTACTCGCCGAAGTGGAAGATGCTCGCCGCCAGGACCGCGCTGGCGTGCCCCTCGATGATACCGTCGGCCAGGTGCTGCAAGTTGCCGACACCGCCGGAAGCGATCACCGGAATGCCCAGGGCATCGCTGATGGCGCGGGTGACGCCCAGGTCGAAGCCGTTTTTCATGCCGTCCTGGTCCATGCTGGTCAGCAGGATTTCACCGGCGCCCAGGCCTTCCATCTTCTTCGCCCATTCGACGGCGTCCAGGCCCGTGGGCTTGCGACCGCCGTGGGTGAAGATTTCCCAACGCGGGGTTTCGCCCGGGCCGGAGACTTTCTTGGCATCGATGGCCACGACAATGCACTGCGAGCCGAAGTGCTGGGCCGCTTCGCCGACAAATTCCGGGTTGAACACTGCCGCGGTGTTGATGGACACCTTGTCCGCACCGGCATTGAGCAGGTTGCGGATGTCCTGCACGGTGCGCACGCCACCGCCCACGGTCAGCGGGATGAACACCTGGCTGGCCATGCGCTCGACGGTGTGCAGGGTGGTATCGCGGCCGTCGACGCTGGCCGTGATGTCGAGGAAGGTGATCTCGTCCGCACCCTGTTCGTCGTAGCGACGGGCGATTTCCACCGGGTCGCCGGCGTCACGGATGTTCTCGAACTTCACACCCTTGACCACCCGGCCGTTGTCCACGTCCAGGCAAGGGATGATGCGTTTGGCCAGCGCCATGGTGAGTCCTCAGCCTTTGTAGGAGTCGCAGAAGGCCTGGGCCTCGGCGACGTCCAGGGTGCCTTCGTAGATCGCGCGACCGGTGATCGCTCCGATGATGCCCGGCGCCTTGGCGTCGAGCAGTGCCTTGATGTCACCCAGGTTGTGGATGCCACCGGAGGCGATCACCGGAATCTTGGTGGCGGCAGCCAGGGCGGCGGTGAACGGGACATTGCAGCCCTGCATCATGCCGTCTTTGGCGATGTCGGTGTAGACGATGGCAGACACGCCGTCGGCTTCGAAACGCTTGGCCAGGTCGATCACCTGCACGGTGCTGACTTCGGCCCAACCGTCGGTGGCGACAAAACCGTCCTTGGCGTCGAGGCCAACGATGACCTTGCCCGGGAACGCGCGGCACGCTTCGGCAACGAACTCAGGCTCCTTCACCGCCTTGGTGCCGATGATCACGTAGCTCACGCCGGCCTTGACGTAGTGCTCGATGGTTTCCAGCGAGCGAATGCCGCCGCCGATCTGGATCGGCAGGTTCGGATAGCGCTTGGCAATGGCCGTCACCACCTCGCCATTGACCGGCTGCCCTTCGAAGGCGCCATTGAGGTCGACCAGATGCAGGCGACGGCAGCCACCCTCCACCCACTTGGCGGCCATGCTCACCGGGTCATCGGAAAACACCGTGGAGTCTTCCATGCGGCCCTGACGCAGACGTACGCAAGCGCCGTCCTTGAGATCGATAGCGGGGATAATCAGCATCTGGCAAACCTTCAAATACGAATATTCAGCTTGGCTCGAAAATCAATTTTTCTCGAGCGCCCACAAGTCGCTTTCAATGCTGTCGAACCTTTCTTTAAGGTGCGTCTGCACATCGAAAATCGCCCTGTTGTAATAGTGCGGCGCAATTTCGCGGGTAAACAGGTCAAGAATTTCCGCCGCTTCGAACGAACCCAGGTCCAGTTCGAAACGCTCCTCCATGAACCGCTGGATCTTGCGGTTCGCTTCACTCTCCTGCTCGGGCGTGAGGGTGAGGATCGGCGGTTTCTTGCGGGCCATTACCAGCGCCCGTCCCACGCCGCGAAGTTCTGCAACAGTTGCAGGCCATGGGTATGGCTCTTCTCCGGGTGGAACTGCACGGCGAAGCGCGAACCATCGGCCAGGGCCGCGGCGAAATCGACGCCATAGTGACCGCTGCCCACCACCTGCCGTGCATTGCCGGCGGCGATGTAGTAGCTGTGCACGAAATAGAAGCGCGCCAGGTCCGGAATGTTGTGCCACAGCGGGTGATCCACCGTCTGCTTCACTTCGTTCCAGCCCATGTGCGGGACCTTCAAGTGCTCGCCGTCTTCGTGCAGGTCCTTGCCAAAGAACTTCACCTGGCCCGGGAACAGCGAGATGCAATCGACACCGTCGTTCTCTTCGCTGCGGTCGAGCAAGGCCTGCATGCCCACGCAAATGCCGAGGAACGGACGATCCAGGCTGACTTCGTGCACCAGTTTGTCGAAGCCCAGGCGACGAATCTCGGCCATGCAATCACGAATCGCGCCGACGCCGGGGAACACCACCCGGTCGGCTTCGCGAATCACGTCGGCATCGCTGGTGATCAGCACCTTGCCGGCGCCCACGTGCTCGAGGGCCTTGGCCACCGAGTGCAGGTTGCCCATGCCGTAGTCGATAACCGCGACCGTCTGCATTACAGGACGCCCTTGGTGGAAGGCATCTGGCCGGCCATGCGGTCATCGAGCTCGACGGCCATGCGCAGCGCGCGGCCGAAAGCTTTGAACACGGTTTCGATCTGGTGGTGGGTGTTGTGCCCGCGCAGGTTGTCGATGTGCAGGGTCACGTTGGCGTGGTTGACGAAGCCCTGGAAGAATTCCTGGAACAGGTCGACGTCGAAACCGCCGACGGTGGCACGGGTATACGGCACGTGCATCTGCAGGCCCGGGCGGCCGGAGAAGTCGATGACCACCCGCGACAGCGCTTCATCGAGCGGCACGTAGGCATGGCCGTAGCGACGGATGCCCTTCTTGTCGCCGATGGCTTTGGTAAAGGCCTGGCCCAAGGTGATACCCACGTCTTCCACCGTATGGTGGTCGTCGATATGCAGGTCGCCCTTGCTGACGATGTCCAGGTCGATCAGCCCGTGACGGGCGATCTGGTCCAGCATGTGCTCAAGAAAAGGCACGCCGATATCAAACCGGGCCTTTCCGGTGCCATCCAGGTTGATCGAGGCTTTGATCTGGGTTTCCAGAGTGTCGCGCTCGACAGACGCCTTACGTTCGGCCATCACCAGCTCCGCAAAATCATTGGGCGAAAAAGGCAGCCATTATAGGGGCGCGAGCGGCAAACAGAAACACAAGAGGTGACATCACTGACGGGCTGAATCCCGGGCTGTCGGTGATAGACATGTCCATACAAGCCTTTGCCATCACCCAAAACGACTGTGGGAGCGAGCTTGCTCGCGATGGCGGTGGGTCAGCCAACCATGATGTCGACTGACATACCCTCATCGCGAGCAAGCTCGCTCCCACACAAGCCCGCTCCCACAAGGGTTGCCCTGGCCGATGGGTCAGGGCAACGGTCTTAGCGGAACAGCACCGCCGTCTTCTGCAGGGTCACCCACACACCCCACGCCAACGGAATGCCCACCACCAGCCAGGCGGCGATCGCCATGAGCTTGGTGCCCGGCGCGGCTTTCCACTCCAGCGACGTGGTGCTGTCGGCACCCTTGTCGTGGCCCAGCGCCTGTTCGGCGGCCAGTTCGGCGTCGGTCATGAAGTACTTGTCGGCGACCGGACGGACCATCAGGTTGCACAGGAAGCCCAGCACCAGCAGGCCAGCGAGGATGTACAAGGTGATGTCATAGGCCGCGGCGCGTTCAACGCCGATGCTCAGTTGATATTCACGCAGGTAGTTCACCAACACCGGACCCAGCACGCCCGCCGCAGCCCAGGCGGTCAGCAGGCGACCGTGGATTGCACCGACCATTTGCGTACCGAACAGGTCCGCCAGGTAGGCCGGCACGGTGGCGAAACCGCCGCCGTACATCGACAGGATGATGCAGAAGGCCGCCACGAATAGCGCGACGCTGCCCAGGTGACCCAGGTTCGGGATCAGCGCGTACAGGGCAAAGCCCAGGGCGAAGAACACGAAATAGGTGTTTTTACGACCCAGGTAATCCGAGAAGGACGCCCAGAAGAACCGACCGCCGATGTTGAACAAGCTCAACAGACCGGTGAAGCCGGCCGCGATGGCCGCGATCTGGCCCAGTTGCGTAGCGTCCAGCTGGCCGAACGGCAGGTCGTTGCCGAGCAACTTGCCACCGAACACTTCCTGCAACAGAGGCGAAGCCATGCCCAGGATGCCGATACCGGCCGATACGTTCAGGCACAGCACCAGCCATACCAGACGGAATTGCGGGGTTTTCCAGGCCACGTTCACGTGGACATGGCGATGGGTGATCATCGCGTTCGCGGCTTTCTTCGGCGCCGGGGTCCAGCCTTCAGGCTTCCAGCCGGTCGGCGGGACGCGGTACGACAAGGCGCCACCGATCATGAACACGAAGTAGATCGCGGCCATGACCAGGAAGCTCTGCCATACGCCCACGCCCGTCGGCGAAGCGAAATGGTTCATCAGCGCCGCGGCCAGCGGAGCACCGACCATCGCACCACCGCCGAAGCCCATGATCGCCATGCCGGTCGCCATGCCGCGCTTGTCCGGGAACCACTTGATCAGGGTCGACACCGGGGAGATATAGCCCAGGCCCAGGCCGATACCACCGATCACCCCGGAACCGACCCACATCAGCCAGATCTGATGGGTATAGATACCCAGCGCAGAAATCAGCAGGCCACCGCACCAGCACAGGGCCGATACGACGCCGGCCTTGCGTGGCCCGGCGTGTTCCAGCCAGCCACCCCAGATGGCTGCCGAGCAACCCAGGAAGATGAAGAACAGGGTGTAGATCCAGCCGAGCATCGAGATCGGCCAGTCACATTGGGACGAAAAGACTTGCGAGATGAAACTCATATCCTGTGCACAAGCCACAGGCTTGGTGATACCCAAGGCCTTGGACAGTGGCAGCCAGAACACCGAGAAGCCGTAGGCCATGCCGATGCACAGGTGAATGGCCAGTGCGGCCGGTGGAACCAACCACCGGTTGAAACCGGGCTTGGCGATGATGCGTTCCTTGGAGAGGAACGCAGGCTGGTCGGCGACGCCGCCCGCCGTGATGCTCGTGCTCATTGTGTATCCCCCAGTTATTGGAATGGTCCGTCAGCCACAGCGTCACCCTCAGCCTTCATTGCACGCCGGCATGGCTGTATTTTCCGGTGAAGCTCCATAGTGTGCGACATCAAGTCGCAGAAGGGCGGACGAACGGACAAAGATTATCATTTGATCGCGAACAGAAGAATCAAAGTGATATCACCTTTTTCGTGTCATCTGTCTTATCGCACTATTGTTCGCTTTCTGTAGGGGGCGAACGGTTTATTTTTCAGCCATGCCTGCAAACTGGTCCCGGCGTGCGCCTGCAAACCAGAGCGCCGGGACAGCAATGGCCTGGCTGGCGACGAAGGATCGAAAAGCGATCGCCCAACGCACCGGCAATCCACAGCGTTATACTCCCAGGCTAAATTTTGAACTCAACCTACAAGGATTCGCCCATGAAAGCGTTCGGCAAAATCCTGGGTCTGGTACTTCTCGGGCTGTTGCTGATCATCGTGGCCCTGGGCTTTGCCCTGACCCACCTGTTCGATCCCAACGACTATAAGGAAGAGATCCGCCAGATAGCCCGCGACAAGGCCCACATCGAGCTGACCCTCAATGGCGATATCGGCTGGAGCCTGTTTCCATGGCTGGGTCTGGAATTGCACGATGCCAGCGTCGCGACCCTGGCCAATCCGACCCAACCTTTCGCCGACCTGCAGATGCTCGGTCTTTCGGTCCGGGTGCTCCCACTGCTGCGCCGGGAAGTGCAGATGAGCGATGTGCGTGTCGAAGGCCTGAACCTGCGGCTCAACCGTGACAAGAACGGCCATGGTAACTGGGAGGACATCGGCAAGGTGCCGGCCTCGGCGACGACGGCGAACGCGCCAGCGACGACGGAACCGTCCGCTCCCACCACCAGTGCCCCGGCGGAAAAACCGGCCCAGCCGACCCGCCTGGACATCGACAGCCTGACGGTGAACAACGCCCGGGTCGAATACACCGACGAGCGGACCGGCAAGCTGTTCACCGCCGAAAGCATCCAGCTGAGCACCGGCCCGGTCCACGACTCCACCAACATCCCGGTTACCCTGACCGCGTTCCTGTCCAGCAACCAACCGGCCGTGCGCGTGCGCACCGAGGTCACCGGCGAACTGCGCTACGAACGCGCCTTGCAGCGCTACAAGTTCGAAGACCTGAAACTGTCCGGCGAAGCCACGGGCGACCCCTTGCAGGGCAAGTCACTGAACTTCGCGGCCCAAGGCCAGCTGTTCCTGGACAAGGCAGCCAACGTCGCCGAATGGACCGGCATCAAGCTGTCCCTCAACCAGCTGCGCGCATTGGGTGAACTGAAGGTCAACGACCTCGACAAGACCCCACAATTGAATGGCGGCCTGTCGATTGCCCAGTTCGACCTGGCGAACTTCGTCGACAGCATCGGCCAGACGCTGCCGGCCATGGCCGAAGGCAGCCTGAGCAAGGTCGAACTGGCCAGCCGCATTGCCGGCACGCCGACCAGCGTCGAATTCAACGACATCAACCTGAAGCTCGACGACAGCAACTTCAGCGGTCGTATCGCCGTGGAAGACTTTGCCAAGCAGGCCCTGCGCGTGCAGCTCAAGGCCGACACGTTCAACGTCGACCGCTACCTGCCGCCAAAATCCGCCGAAGCCGACAGCTCCAAGGCGGCTCGCGAGGCCGAAGTCAGCAATACCGAAGCCAGCGCCATGGCTGGTGCAGGCAGCACACCGTTGCCGAGTGCTCCGACCCAGGGTGCCTGGAGCAACGACCGACTGTTTCCGGTGGAGCGCCTGAGCAAGCTGGACCTCGATGCCGACCTGACCTTCGGGCAACTGACCCTGGATAAACTGCCGATCCAGAACGCCGCGCTCAAGGCCACCGGCCTGGGCGGCCTGCTGACCCTGGAGAACCTGCGGGGCGATCTGTACAGCGGCAACTTCGAAACCAAGGGCACCCTGGACGTGCGCCAACCTACCCCGCTGCTGAGCCTGCAAACCCGCATCAACCGGGTCCCTGCCGAGAAGATCATCGAAAGCCAGGGCAAGAATCCGCCAGTCAAAGGCCTGGTCACCGTCAACAGTGCGATCACCGCCACCGGTAATAGCCAGAAGGCCCTGATCGACAGCCTCAACGGCAACGCCGGGTTCGTCATCAACGATGGCGTGCTGCTCAATGCCAACCTCGAACAGCAATTGTGCAAAGGCATCGCCACCCTCAACCGCAAGTCCCTCAGCGGCGAACCCCGGGGCAAGGACACGCCGTTCCAGCAACTCAACGGCAATCTCACCTTCACCAACGGCGTCGCCCACAACCCGGACCTGAAAGTCCGCGTCCCCGGCATGACCGTCAACGGCAACGGCGATATCGACCTGCGGGTGCTGGGCATGGATTACCGCGTCGGCGTCATCGTCGAAGGCGACAAGAGCGACATGCCCGACCCGGCCTGCCAGGTCAACGAACGCTACGTCGACGTCGAATGGCCATTACGCTGCCGCGGTCCCCTGGAGCTGGGGGCGAAGGCCTGCCGCCTGGACAACGACGGGCTGGGCAAGGTCGCGGCGAAACTGGCCGGCGACCGCCTCGGCGACAAGATCGAGGAGAAGCTCGGCGACAAGGTCAGTCCCGAGCTGAAAGACGCGCTCAAGGGGCTGTTCAAGCGATGAGAGCCGAGCAATTTTCCACCGCCGTACTGGACTGGTTCGACCGCCACGGTCGCCACGATTTGCCTTGGCAGCAAGACATCACCCCTTATCGGGTGTGGGTCTCAGAAATCATGCTGCAACAGACCCAGGTCAGTACCGTGCTCAACTACTTCGACCGGTTCATGGCCTCGCTGCCCACCGTTCAAGCCCTGGCCGCCGCGCCGGAGGACGAAGTGCTGCACCTGTGGACCGGGCTGGGTTATTACACCCGCGCGCGCAACTTGCAGAAAACCGCGAAAATCGTCGTCGAGCAGTACGGCGGCGAATTCCCCCGGGACGTGGAAAAACTCACCGAGTTGCCGGGGATCGGCCTGTCCACCGCCGGCGCCATCGCCAGCATCAGCATGGGCCTGCGGGCGCCGATCCTCGATGGCAACGTCAAGCGGGTGCTGGCGCGCTTCACCGCCCAGGAAGGCTACCCGGGCGAACCCAAGGTGGCGAAACAGCTGTGGGCCACCGCCGAGCGCTTCACGCCGCAAGACCGGGTCAACGCCTACACCCAGGCGATGATGGACCTGGGCGCCACACTCTGTACCCGCAGCAAGCCCAGTTGCCTGCTCTGCCCACTGAAACAGGGCTGCGAGGCTCATATGCTGGGCCTGGAAACCCGCTACCCGATTCCCAAGCCTCGTAAAGAGGTGCCGAAAAAGCGCACCTTGATGCCAATGCTGGCCAACCACGAAGGCGCGATCCTGCTTTACCGTCGCCCTTCCACCGGGCTATGGGGCGGGCTGTGGAGCCTGCCGGAACTCGACGACCTCGACGACCTGCAACACCTGGCCCTGCAACACTCGCTGGAACTGGGTAGCCAACACGAGATGCCAGGCCTGGTGCATACCTTCAGTCACTTCCAGTTGGCGATCGAACCCTGGCTGGTCCGGGTCCGGGAAACCGGCCATCACGTGGCCGAGGCCGACTGGCTCTGGTATAACCTCGCCACCCCGCCGCGCCTGGGCCTTGCCGCCCCGGTCAAAACCTTGCTCGAACGCGCGGCCGCCGTAATGAACGCAGGAGAGTTGCAATGACCCGCACCATCATGTGCCGCAAGTACAAAGAAGAACTGGAAGGCCTGGAACGTGCGCCGTTCCCAGGGGCCAAGGGCCAGGACATCTACGACAATGTTTCGGCCAAGGCCTGGGCCGACTGGCAGAAACACCAGACCCTGCTGATCAATGAAAAACGCCTGAACATGATGAACGCCGAAGATCGCAAATACCTTCAGGGCGAGATGGACAAGTACTTTTCCGGCGAAGATTACGCCAAGGCCGAAGGCTACGTACCGCCATCCGAATGAGCTGTTCAGCGCGGGGGCGAATCGTAAGCGACGGTAATAGTTAAATATTTTTTGAAAACTTGCTTGACGCCCCCCTGAAAAACCCGTTTAATGCGCCCCGTTGCCCAGATAGCTCAGTCGGTAGAGCAGGGGATTGAAAATCCCCGTGTCGGCGGTTCGATTCCGTCTCTGGGCACCAAATACCGAAAACCCCGATCAAGCAATTGATCGGGGTTTTTTATTGCCCGGCGTTTCCTTTCTCCACTTCATCGGGGGTCACGCTCTTCATAGTGGATTGAGATTCGAAGCGTCGGCGTTGAGGCTGTAGGATAGATGGCCTTATCCATCAGGAATCCGACCATGTCATCGGCGAACAAACAGCACAAGCGCAGCCAGCGCGCCAAGGCGAAAGCCAAGCAGAACCGCACTCGGCGTGCTGCTGCGCCGAATGATTTCCTGGACCCGAACGACGAGCGCATCGATCTGGAAACCGTGGACCTGACGGAGCTGTTCCAAATCATGAGTGCCGCCGAAAAGGTCAGCCAGAAGGCGCTGTGCGAAGCGTTCCTGGGCCATCCCCTGCTGGCGCTGGTGCTGGAACAGGAAGGTGAGGAAGAAGCGACCGACTTCATCATTACCGCATTGATCGAATACCGCCGTCTGACCACGGGCGTGGATGAGCAGACCGCGCTGGACTGGGTGGAAAGCAAGCCATTCCAGGCCGATTATGTGGCTGCGTCCCAGGCACTGGCCCAAGGCTCGATCTGACCGTCATTCCCGGACGACAACCCCCTGGGATAGCTCCTACAAGCCAGGGGCAATCGCCATAGGGCGGCGTCAAATCCGTCCTGCATGAATCAGCTTTTTTTCCTCCGGGCCAATCAGCCCGGTCCTGCATCATCAAAACTTCCTCTGGAGCATGCTTTGGGTCCGCCCCCTCTCAATGGCTGGACACATCGATGACTTCAATTTCACCTCAAGACGACCCGCAGCTCGCCCCACTGATCAGTGAACTCGGCCAATTGATCCAGCAGGCACGCCAGAAGGTCTTGCGCGCCGTCGATACTCTGCAGGTGCAGACATGCTGGCAGATCGGGCGACATATCATTGAGTTCGAACAAGGAGGCGCCGAACGGGCGGCTTATGGAAAACGTCTGCTGCCGTCACTGGCGAACGTGCTGACGGCGCGGTTTGGGAAGGGGTTTGATGCGTCTAATCTGCGCTATATGCGACTTTTTTATCAGGCATTTCCAATGTGTGACGCACTGCGTCACGAATTGAGTTGGACCCACTATCGCCTGCTACTCCGTGTTGAAAATGACAATGCACGTCATTGGTATATGAACGAAGCCGCAACGCAAAACTGGTCCACCCGCGCCCTGGAACGCCAGATCGGTACCTTCTATTACGAACGCCTGCTGGCCAGCCGCGACAGGCCGGCGGTGGAGCAGGAGGCCCTCGTCAATCTCAAGGAACTGAACCTCGGCCCCAGGGATATCGTCAGGGATCCGGTGGTGCTGGAGTTTCTCGGGCTGCCCAATGCCGGCACTCTTCTGGAAACAGAACTGGAACAGGCCCTGATTGACCAATTACAGGGATTCCTGCTTGAGTTGGGCAAGGGCTTCGCCTTCATCGCCCGCCAGCAACGCATCAGTACCGAAAGCAAAGACTTCTACCTCGACCTGGTCTTCTACAACTATCTGCTCAAGTGTTTTGTAATCGTCGACCTGAAGCGTGGCGAGCTGAGCCATCAGGACATCGGGCAGATGGACATGTATGTGCGCCTCTACGACGACCTCAAGCGCGGCCCCGATGACAAACCCACCGTCGGCATCATTCTGTGCGCCCAGAAAGACGAATCGGTGGTGCGTTACTCCGTATTGCAGGGCAATGAACAATTGTTCGCCAGCCAATACAAGCTGGTGCTCCCCTCGGAAGAAGAGCTGTGCAATGAGCTGGATCGCGAACGCGCGCGACTTGAGGCGCAGCGACTTGAGGATATGAGGGCCGACACCCGATGACTGCATACCCAAAAACCCATGTAAGATTTATGCGTTTCTTTCAGCAACGCTCCAGTCAAAGAACTCTATCCTGCATGTCATCGGCCGCTCCCTACCCTTCTCTGATCCAGGCATTGCGGACCGAAACCGCTGAACTGCACATCGCCTTGGAAAAACGCCTGCCGTTTTTCTCCGAACAGCTGGACTTCGACCTGTATCGGCGACTGATGGCGGCCTACTACGGTTTCTATCAACCGTTGGAACAACGTCTTCATGTACTTGCACTAACGCCGACCGGGCTGGACCAATCCCTACGGATCAAACTTCCGGTGCTGCGGGCGGATCTCACGGCACTGGGCCTGGAAGAGGCCGCTATCGACGCGCTGCCCACCTGCCAGGCGTTACCGCTGATCGACTCCCGTGCCGCCGCACTCGGCGTGTCCTATGTGCTGGAAGGTGCAACGCTTGGGGGGCAGATCCTGCGGCGCAGGGTGGCCGAGAAGCTCGGACTGGACGCCGCTAGCGGAGCAGCCTTCCTCAACGTGTATGGCGAACTCACTGGCCGACGCTGGAAGGATTTCCTCCAATACCTGGACGACAGGAACCTTGGCGAGGCCCAGGTGTTCGAAGTCACACACGCTGCCAAGGCGACGTTCTCTCATTTTGAACACTGGCTGGACAGCCAAAAGGTATTGTTATGAACACGGAAAACCAGGAAGCCTTCGAAGAACTGCTGGCCAATTGCGCAGACGAACCGATTCGCTTTCCCGGGACCATCCAGCCTCATGGCGTGTTGCTGATGCTGTCCGAGCCCGATTTCGTGATCCGTCAGGTCAGCGCCAACGTGTTGCAATTGATGGCGCAGGATCCCCACAGACTGCTGGGCCAGACACTCGACGCCCTGTTGGGACTGGAACAGGCCGAGGCGATCCTCATCGCCTGTCGCGCCGCCCCGGAAAGCGACAACGCGCCCGTGGCCATTGTCGTGAACCAGCAACGCTTCGACGCCCTGGTGCATCGCCATCAGGGCGCCCTGATAATCGAATTGGAACAGCACCTGAGCGACTATCGCCCCGAAGGGGTCAGCGGCGAGGCCAACATGGGCCGCATGTTGCAACGCCTGCAAAGTGCGAAAACCCTCCAGGCCCTGTACGAAATCAGTGTGCGAGAAATCCAGGCCATGACCGGTTACGACCGGGTGCTGATCTATCGCTTCGAGGAAGAAGGCCACGGCCAAGTGATTGCCGAGGCCAGCGCGCCGTCGATGGAGCTCTACAAGGGCCTGTTTTTCCCGGCGTCGGATATTCCCGAACAGGCGCGCGAGCTGTATCGCATCAACTGGCTACGGATCATCCCCAACGCCGACTACACGCCGGTGCCGCTGATTCCGGAGTTGCGGCCCGACACCCAGGCGCCTCTGGACCTGAGTTTTGCCACACTGCGCAGCGTCTCGCCGATCCACCGCCAGTACATGAAAAACATGGGCGTGCTGTCGTCCATGAGCATCTCGTTGATGGAGGGCGAACGCTTGTGGGGGCTGATCAGTTGCGGCAATCGCCAACCACTGCTGGTGCCCCATGAAATGCGCATGGCCTGCCAGACCATCGGCCAGGTGCTGTCATTGCAGATCAGCGCCATGCAAGCCCTGGAACTGACTCGGCAACGGGACGCCAAGCTGGAAGACCTCAAGGTCCTCGCCGCGATGATGGCCGAGTCCAGCGACAACGTCTTCGATGGTTTGTCCCACGAGCCGCGACGCCTCATGGAGCTGACCGGCGCCAGTGGCGTCGCGATTCTCGAGGACAACAAACTGCACCGCCATGGCCAGTGCCCGGAGCCGGAGCAGATCCGCGAGCTGCACAAATGGATCCTGGAAACCGGCAAGCCGGTGTTCTCTCACCACAACCTGAGCAGCGTGTTCCCTGCGGCCCAGGCATATCAGGACGTGGCGAGCGGCGTACTGGCGATCCACTTGCCCAAGCCTGTGGAAAACGGCGTGCTGTGGTTCCGCCCCGAGGTCAAGCAAACCCTCCAATGGAGCGGCGACCCACAGAAACCCCTGGACCTGGAAAGCCACGAGACCGGGCTGCGCCTGCGGCCCCGGACGTCTTTCGAGATCTGGAAAGTCGAAATGGCCGGCATCAGTACCAAATGGACCCATGGCGATCTGTTCGCCGCCAACGACTTGCGGCGCTCGGCCTTGGAAAACGACCTGGCCCGCCAGGTGCACAAGGAGCGCCTGGCCGTGCAGGCCCGCGATGAACTGGTGGCCGTGGTGTCCCATGACCTGCGCAGCCCGATGACGGTCATTTCCATGCTGTGCGGCATGATGCAAAAGGCCTTCAGCTCCGACGGTTCCCACAGCTCCAAGCGTATCGCCTCAGCCATCGACACCATGCAACAGGCTACCAGCCGCATGAATGCCCTGCTGGAGGACCTGCTCGACACCTCGCGCATCGACGCCGGGCGCTACACCATCAATCCCCAGCCGATGGACGTCAGCCAGATCTTCGAAGACGCCTGCTCGCTGCTGACGCCGCTGGCCACTGCCAAGGCCATCGACATCTCCTTCCAGGCCGAACCGAACCTGAGGATCAATGCCGACCCCGAGCGGCTATTCCAGGTGCTGTCCAACCTGATCGGCAACGCCATCAAGTTCACCCCGCAGCAGGGCTCCGTGGGCATCAGTGCGATGTCCGTCGGGAACGAGATCGTATTCAGCGTCCGCGACACCGGTGAAGGGATTGCGCCAGAGCAGTTGCCTCATGTTTTCGAGCGCTACTGGACGACCAAGGAGGGCAACCCGAACGGCACCGGGCTGGGGTTGTACATTTCCAAGGGGATTGTCCAGGCCCATGGCGGTAAACTGCATGCCGAAAGCCAGCCAGGCCAGGGCAGCGAATTCCGCTTTACCGTGCCGAAAATCGACTGAGCCGGGCACCGCCCCCTAACGAATTGGAAACCGAAGCCCAATGGCCTCACTGAACAAACAGCAAAAACGCGCCAAGCGCGCCAAAGACAAAGCCAAGCAAATCCGCATGAGCGGGCGCAAATCGATCCCGATGTATGGCGATCCGGCCCACGCCACCGCCCAGCCACCGGTCTACGTGCTGGAACTGTTCGCCAAGCTGCGCGAAGCCGAGGCCGTCAGCCGCAGTGAAATGCTCGATACGCTGCTTACGTCCCTGAGCGAGATGATCATCGAACGCCCAGGCCTGCTCGACTTGAAAAATGCTGAAAACGAAAGCATGGCGGCGACCAACCTGGCCGCCGACATGCTGGTGGACTACCGGATGTGGGTCGATGACATGGACCGCGAGACGGCGCAGCGCTGGCTCAGTACTCCGGAGTTCATCAAGGACTTCAGCGAAGCGCTGGACCGCTATCGCCAGTCGATGGAAGCACCCGCCAGCGAATAAGCGGGTCGCTATTCGTCACTGTTCCAATGGAACACCAGGTTGCGCGCGGCCCCGCTGCCTACCTCAGCAGTGTCGCGTCGCGCCTCCCCGTTGCGCGTCGCCACCACGTTGTACTTGCCCGGCGGCAGTTGCACATAAACCAGCGGCCCCACATCGCTGAGCGTCAGCAATGTTTGTCCCGATGCGTTCTGCACGGTGACGTCCACATCCGGGACGTATTTGTTTTCCGGACCTATCGCGAAGGTCATGTGCAGGTTATAGCCATGGGCCTGCCCGATGGCCCGGGCTTCGTCCTCGCCGATACCGCCGGACAGATAAGCGATGTCGTTCTGTTGCTGTGGCTGGACCTGCACGCCGGCACTGTCTACCGGGGCCAGGTTCGTGGCGTTGAGCATGATCGGGAACAACAGCGCGCTGAACAGAAGGAAGGGCAGCAGAAAGTAATGGTTATGCTTCATGGCGAGGACTCCAAGTACTGGAAACAGCTCATGAGTTCTCTTTTGATTTTGATTACGCGGCAAGGTTTAGATCTATTAGCGATGAATGGCATCGGAAACCATTCATCGCAGCACCGTATATCCCATTGACATATCCCTGCATGATTCTATGCTTCAGTTTGAATTTCCTAGAGGGAACTGCGCATGGAACAAACCACCCTTTTCATGAGCAATCGCAGCCAGGCCGTCCGGCTACCCAAAGCAGTTGCGATGCCAAACGATGTAAAGCGTGTAGACGTGATTGCCATAGGAAGAGCACGCATCATCACACCAGCCGGCGAAGCGTGGGATAGCTGGTTCGATGGAGACTCCGTAACAGCAGATTTTATGGCTGAGCGTGAACAGCCTGCCGATCAGGAGCGCGAGCCCTTCTAATGATCAAGTTCATGCTAGATACCAACATTTGTATATTTACTATCAAGAACAAACCGCAGACAGTCAGAGAAGCTTTCAACCTTCATCACGGCCAGCTTTCTATTAGCGCCGTGACGCTGATGGAGCTTATTGATGGCGCGGAAAAATCCTCTGCCCCTGAGAAGAATCTTGCGGTCATAGAAGGGTTCTGTGCCCGGCTTGAAGTTTTACCTTTTGATTATGAAGGCGCAGCGCATACCGGAATGATCCGAGCCGAGTTGGCAAAAATTGGCAAGCCGATCGGTCCTTACGACCAAATGATCGCAGGCCATGCCCGTTCTCGCGGGCTGATCGTAGTGACCAACAATCGAAGGGAATTTGAAAGAGTCCCGGGCCTGCGCATCGAGGACTGGACCACAGCGACGACGCCAGGGTTATAACTTCGGGGCTTGAAGTTAAAAAACCGCTCCATCGAGGCTCCTGTGGAAGTAGCGCGCGATGAGGCCATCCCCCCTCATCTTTGTAGGCTTCTCTACCGCCATCGCGAGCAAGCTCGCTCCCACAGATTTCACGACTATTTTTTCAACAAAATGACGGACCCACACCCATGGCCTCCGCGAACAAGCAACAAAAACGCGCCAAGCGTGCAAAAACGAAAGCCAAGCAACTACGCGCCAGTCGTACAAAGCCTGCTGCCGTCGCGTTTGATCTTCCCGAGTACGAAGATCCGTACTCCCTGGATGCCCTGCAGGACGAATTCGCAGAGCGCCCAAGAGACTTCTTGTCGCTATTCTATGAGATGCAAGACGCCGAAGAAGAGTCGGGACGTATTGATATGATGGTCAGGATGCTCGGATTAATCCTTGTGATGACGAATGAACAGCCCGAGCTTCTGAATCGTGAAAATGCCGAAAACGAAGCCACGGCAGCCCAAAATCTGGTCGAAAATACCCTGATTGCTTATAGAAGGTGGGCTGACGATATCGATCAAGAAGCAGCGGAGCGTTGGCTTCACAGCCCTGAAGTACAGGCGGATTTCGAAATTGCACGAGCCAGCTTCAAAGAGGTTCTCAAAATACTGTGGGATCTCGAGGATGCTCCCGAGTAATCCAACAGACTTTTGATCGCGGCAACGCTCATCCGGTTAACCCTTCCAACCCCCGCCCAAAGCTGGCACCATCGCGCCTTTTTTCACGCGACTCCCCGGGCTTTTCACCGGTAAACAGGGTTCAAACGGCCGTTCGGTTGTTGATGGCGCGACAGACTGCTGTGCCGATGCGACAACCTGTCACACATCCCCGGTTTACCAGCCAAAGCGCTGTTGGCTGTCATTCGGACGCATGCTAGCTTGGCCGCCTCGCCAAGGAAGGCAGCCAACAGCAAGGGAGCACACACCATGAGGACCGCACATGGCCCAGGCCACGCCCGCGCTTGAAATCCGCAACCTGCACAAACGCTACGGACAGCTGGAGGTGCTCAAAGGCGTCTCGCTGACCGCCCGCGACGGCGATGTGATCTCGATCCTCGGATCCTCCGGGTCCGGCAAGTCCACGTTCCTGCGCTGCATCAACCTGCTGGAAAATCCCAACCAGGGCCAGATCCTGGTGGCCGGCGAAGAGCTCAAGCTCAAGGCCGCGAAAAACGGTGAACTGGTGGCCGCCGACGGCAAACAGATCAACCGCCTGCGCAGCGAGATCGGTTTTGTGTTTCAGAACTTCAACCTTTGGCCGCACATGAGCGTGCTCGATAACATCATCGAAGCCCCGCGCCGGGTGCTCGGCCAAAGCAAGGCCGAAGCCGTCGAAGTGGCCGAAGCGCTGCTGGCCAAGGTCGGCATCGCCGACAAGCGCCACGCCTACCCGGCCGAACTGTCGGGCGGCCAGCAGCAACGCGCCGCCATCGCCCGCACCCTGGCAATGCAGCCCAAGGTGATTCTGTTCGACGAACCCACCTCCGCTCTTGACCCGGAAATGGTCCAGGAAGTACTTAGTGTGATCCGCGCCCTGGCCGAAGAAGGACGCACCATGCTGCTGGTCACCCATGAAATGGGCTTCGCCCGTCAGGTTTCCAGCGAAGTCGTGTTCCTTCATCAAGGCCTGGTCGAGGAGCAAGGATCGCCACAGCAGGTCTTCGAAAACCCGCTTTCGGCGCGCTGCAAACAATTCATGTCCAGCAACCGCTAACGGAGCAGTACAGATGCAGACCTACAAGAAATTCCTCCTGGCAGCAGCCGTCAGCCTGGTGTTCTCGGCCAACACCATGGCGGCCGATAAACTGAAGATGGGCATCGAAGCGGCCTATCCGCCGTTCAACAACAAGGACGCCAGCGGCCAGGTCGTGGGGTTCGATAAAGACATCGGCGACGCCCTGTGCGCCAAGATGAAAGTCGAGTGCGAAGTCGTCACCTCCGATTGGGACGGCATCATCCCGGCCCTGAACGCCAAGAAATTCGACTTCCTGATTTCCTCGCTGTCGATCACCGAGGAACGCAAGCAGGCGGTGGATTTCACCGACCCGTACTACTCCAACAAACTGCAGTTCATCGCGCCTAAAAGCGCCGAGTTCAAGACCGATAAGGACTCGCTCAAAGGCAAGGTCATCGGCGCACAACGGGCGACCCTGGCCGGCACCTGGCTGGAAGACGAACTAGGTAGCGACATCACCACCAAGCTCTACGACACGCAGGAAAACGCTTATCTGGACCTGACCTCTGGCCGCGTCGATGCGATCCTGGCGGACAAATACGTCAACTATGACTGGCTGAAAACCGAGGCCGGCCGTGCTTACGAATTCAAGGGCGAGCCTCTGGTGGAAAGTGACAAGATCGGTATCGCGGTACGCAAGGGTGATCCGCTGCGCGAAAAGCTAAACACCGCGCTGAAAGAAATCGTTGCCGACGGTACCTATAAAAAGATCAACGACAAGTACTTCCCGTTCAGCATCTATTGATGCTGACGTGCCTGGCCGACGCTGTTGCACTGCAGCGCCGGCCCTTAGCAAAGCCTGCCGCGATATGAACACACACCCATGATGATCGATCTCTACGGATTCGGCCCGGCGCTCGCCGCTGGCGCACTGATGACCGTCAAACTGGCACTCTCGGCCCTCTGCCTGGGGCTGGTGCTCGGCCTGCTCGGCGCCTTGGCCAAGACCTCGCCGTACAAGCCATTGCAATGGCTTGGCGGCACTTACTCGACACTGGTTCGTGGCATTCCGGAATTGCTCTGGGTGCTGTTGATCTACTTCGGTACCGTCAACCTGATGCGTGCGCTGGGCGAGTACCTGGGCATGCCTGACCTTGCCCTCAACGCCTTCGCCGCCGGTGTCATTGCCCTGGGCCTGTGCTTTGGCGCCTACGCCACGGAAGTGTTTCGCGGCGCGATCCTGGCGATTCCCAAGGGCCACCGTGAGGCCGGCGTCGCCCTGGGCCTGTCGAAGTGGCGGATCTTCACCCGACTGATCATGCCGCAGATGTGGCGCATCGCCCTGCCGGGCCTGGGCAACCTGTTCATGATCCTGATGAAGGACACCGCGCTGGTCTCGGTGATCGGCCTTGAAGAAATCATGCGCCACGCACAGATTGGCGTGACCGTGTCCAAGCAACCGTTCACCTTCTATATGGTCGCAGCGTTCATGTACCTGGGGCTGACGGTGCTCGCCATGATCGGCATGCACCTGCTGGAACGACGCGCCGCCCGTGGATTTGCCAGGAGCACCCAATGAACTGGGACGTCATCATCAAGTGGCTGCCGAAGCTGGCCCAGGGCGCGACACTGACCCTGGAGCTGGTGGCCATCGCCGTGATCGCCGGGCTGCTGCTGGCGATTCCGCTGGGCATCGCCCGCTCTTCGCGCCTGTGGCAGGTGCGGGCATTGCCCTACGCCTACATCTTCTTTTTCCGTGGCACGCCGCTGTTGGTCCAGCTGTTTTTGGTCTACTACGGCCTGGCGCAGTTCGAGGCCGTGCGCAGCAGCGCGCTGTGGCCGTACCTGCGGGACCCGTTCTGGTGCGCCACGGTCACCATGACCCTGCACACCGCCGCCTACATCGCCGAAATCCTGCGCGGCGCGATCCAGGCCATCCCGAAGGGCGAGGTCGAAGCCGCACGGGCCCTGGGCATGTCGCGGCCCAAGGCATTGTTCTACATCATGCTGCCCCGCGCGGCGCGCATCGGCTTGCCGGCCTACAGCAACGAAGTGATCCTGATGCTCAAGGCCAGCGCCCTGGCGAGCACCGTGACCCTGCTGGAACTCACCGGCATGGCCCGCACCATCATTGCCCGGACCTACCTGCCAGTGGAGATCTTCTTCGCGGCTGGCATGTTCTACCTGCTGATGTCCTTCCTGTTGGTGCAAGGCTTCAAGCAGCTGGAGCGCTGGTTGCGCGTCGATGCCTGCCAAGGGCGCTGACAGCGGCGTGCTGACGGGCGAGGCATTGCTCGCCCGCTTCACGGCGCTGGACGCTTTTCTCATCACGCACCAGGCGCTATGGAAACCACGTCCGTTCACCCACCTGCAACTGCCTTGGGAAACGTCCCACCCGGAACTGGCCCGATGGCTACGCCAGCGTTCGCTGGAAGCGGCGGAAAATGATCATCATCAGCCGTGGTTGATGGAAGACCCGCCCGCGCCGTTCCCGGAATTGGCCGCTATCTCTCGTACATTGAGCGCTGTCGCAGAATTGCCTGCCAGCACACTCGAAGCGCCAAGCCATCGCCTGAACGTCGACGTACCCGGGCGCAAATGGCGGCAGATCGAAGCCTTCGCCAGCCGCCTGCACTTCACCAGCCAGCCGACCCACTGGCTGGATTGGTGCGCCGGCAAAGGTCACCTCGGTCGACGCCTGTTGCACGACCAACAACAACTGACTTGCCTGGAATACGACCCCGCACTGGTGGCCAGCGGCCAACAACTGAGTCAGCGCCATCACCTGGCCGCCACGCACCTGCAACAAGACGTGCTAGCGGCGGACACCGCCCAGATGCTCCACCCCGAACACACTCCCGTAGCCCTGCACGCCTGTGGCGACCTGCATGTGCGCTTGATGCAGCTGGCCAGCGCCGTTGGCTGTGCACAACTGGCTATCGCACCGTGCTGTTACAACCGCATCAACACCGAGCGCTATCAAGCGCTGTCCGACGCCGCCAAGAGCTCCGCCCTACAGCTGTCGCTCGACGATCTCAGCCTGCCGCTGACCGAAACCGTCACCGCTGGCGCGCGCGTCAGAAGGCAGCGGGACCACTCCATGGCCTGGCGTCTGGGCTTCGACTTGCTGCAACGGCAACTCAGAGGGTGCAACGAGTACTTGCCCACGCCGTCACTCCCCAGCGCATGGCTGGAAAAATCCTTCGCCCAGTACTGCACCGATTTGGCAGCCCTGAAAGACTTATCCACAGTCGGCACGCCTGATTGGGTCGCCCTGGAGGCAGCGGGCCATCAGCGCCTGGCCGAGGTGCGCAACCTGGAGTTGCTGCGAGGTCTTTTCCGACGACCGCTGGAGCTTTGGCTGGTGCTGGACCGGGCGCTTTTCCTCACACAAAAAGGCTACGACGTTCGCCTCGGCACCTTCTGCGAAACTCCACTGACGCCGCGCAACCTGCTGTTGCTGGCAGAGCATCACTGAGGCGGAACAGCCTGTGGATAACTCTGTTGATGAAATAAACCCGAATCCAAGAAATCCGTGATTTCCTGACCCAATCAGCATTGGTCATTTTTTGTTCATATGGATAAAAAACCATGAAAACAGGCATTTGCGACGAAACGCGAAAGCGGTCACAAAATTGCAAGATGCCTTGCGCCTCATCGCGCCCGTTGTGCATAAGCGTCCAAGCAAAACGACATAACCGCCG
The DNA here is from genome assembly GCF_900111955.1 of Pseudomonas sp. NFIX10. Classification (NCBI taxonomy): domain Bacteria; kingdom Pseudomonadati; phylum Pseudomonadota; class Gammaproteobacteria; order Pseudomonadales; family Pseudomonadaceae; genus Pseudomonas; species Pseudomonas sp. NFIX10. The sequence continues at coordinate 101,902 of NZ_FOKH01000012.1, forward strand.
AATTCAGTACCGCCCCGCGCCCACAATTGCGCCCGCCGCGCCCGTGCTATACAACAGCCCCACGTATCGTGATTGACACAATGCCGACACACTCAAGGACTGGCCGTGACGTTCATTTCCTACGCACAAAACTTCGAAGACATACGCCTGTGGCGCGCCCTTCAATCGGTGGAAAACGGCTTTTACCTCGACGTCGGCGCCAACCATCCGACAGATGACTCGGTCACCCGAGCGTTTTACGACCGCGGCTGGCGTGGCATCAACATCGAACCGGTGCCGGCCTACTACGACGCCCTCTGTCAACAACGCCCCCACGACACCAACCTGCAATGCGTGGCCGGTGAAAACGCCGAAAGCCTGACCTTCTACACCATCGCCGACACGGGCCTGTCCACGGTGGAAGCCAGCGTCGCCCAACAGCATCGCGACGCCGGCATGGACGTGCGCAACCAGACCGTCCAGTCCCGCACCCTGGCCTCCATTTGCGAGCAATACGCCCAGGACCGCCCCATCCACTTCCTGAAAATCGACGTCGAAGGCCACGAAGAAACCGTGCTGCGCGGCATGGACTTCAGCCGCTGGCGCCCCTGGATCATCCTCATCGAAACCCCGTGGGCCCGCGACCAGACCTGGGAGCACCTGGTCATCGACGCCGGCTACCAGTCCATCCTGTTCGACGGCATCAACACCTACTACCTCGCCGAAGAACACCTGGCCCTCAAGCCCGCCTTCGACATCCCACCGTGCAACCTCGACGGCTTCCAACTCTGCAAAGGCCACAAATTCAGCCACCCCATCGACGAAACCGATCAACAACTCAGCGCCGCCCTGCAACGCGCCGAACAGGCCGAAGCCCAACTCCACGCCATCCAAAACAGCCGCACCTGGCGAGCCCTGAACAAACTGCGCAACCTGCTGCACCGCGCCTAAGCCGGACCTGCGCAAAAATAGTCAGAATTCAGGGGTTTACAGAACGCACCCAATCGCTATAATCGTCGCCCACACGCCGGTATAGCTCAGTTGGTAGAGCAACTGACTTGTAATCAGTAGGTCCCGGGTTCGACTCCTGGTGCCGGCACCATACAAAACAAAGCCCTCGCAGAAATGCGAGGGCTTTGTTGTTTCTGGAAGGTCTAAACCTCCTAGAAGCTGGATAAAGACCAGCACCGCCTTATCAGCACCCACAGACCAAGCTTTGCTCGCGCGTCTACTCGTTACAATTCCACGTCAGTGCAACGTTGACGGTCTCTTACACCTACCTATAATGCACCCCAACACACCCGCCAAGCCTAGGTTGACCCAGTCAGCAAGCTCAAATCGTGCGGTTTTTTTTTGCCTGGAGAAAACTACATGAGGCCCTTCGACAAACCGGCCCTCAGCGTAGAACAGCAATTGGAACTGCTAAAACAACGAGGCTTGCACATCACCAACGATGATCGGGCCATGCGTTTTCTCGAAGTGGTCACGCTGTTTCGCCTGAGTCCCTACATGCGCCCCTTTCAGGAGCCAGACCCTGAACATACTTTCAAGCCCGGCAGCACACTGAAGGCAATCGTCGACATCTACCGCTTCGATGGTTCGTTGCGGCGCATCATCATGGATGCTATCGAACGTGTCGAAGTCGCCATACGAGCGACTATCAGCAATGGTATCTACCCTCTTCAATGCCATAGGCACAAGCGCCGACAAGAAAGCTATCGCCACCAGGTTCAGCCTGCCATTCGAAGTATTAGCTTCTTGGCTACACACGTTGACCTTCATTCGTAACTGCTGTGCTCACCACTCACGGCTATGGAACCGAGAGCTCTCGATTCGACCATCCTTACCTAAAGAATGGGCCATCCCAACGGCTCCCGCCGACCGACCTCAGCCCAAACAGCGGCTATACGTCGTATTGACGATGCTGGCCTACCTAACCGACTTGATCAGCCCAGACAGTTACTGGAAGTTTCGCCTGGCCGAAATCATGGATCGGCAGGAACTGGATTATTTGAGGCTCATGGGATTTCCAAATGATTGGAAACGTCAGCAGCAATGGTGTCTAGCGTAAGGAAGTTAGAAACAGACTGCGGTTAGTTTCCTGTTCGATCACTCTAGCCAAAAACCGTGCTCTGTCCCCATCGATCTTGAAGGCCAACCGTGCTTCAACTTCATGCTGATTGGCTGAAAATGCTGAACAGTGCATCCAGCTTCCGTGTGCTTATCTTTGCCCGCGGCACCTCTAGACTGGGTCCTGCCTTTCCCAGCCCAAGGAGCGTTGTCATGTCCAAACATTCAATCAACGGCAAGGTCGTACTGATCGCCGGCGGAGTGAAAAATCTCGGAGGTTTGCTCGCCCGCGATCTCGCCCAACACGGTGCCAAGGCTGTGGTGGTGCATTACAACAGCGCCTCCAGCCTGGGCGATGCCAACGCTACCGTGGCGGCTCTCGAGGCGCTGGGTACCAACGCTGTGGCGTTGCAGGCAGATTTGACCACCGCCGGTGCCGTAGAAAAGCTGTTCAGCGATGCCGTGGCCGCAGTCGGGCGTCCGGATATTGCTATCAACACTGTGGGCAAGGTGTTGAAAAAGCCTATGGCCGAGATCACCGAAGCTGAATACGACGAGATGATGGCGGTTAACTCCAAAACCGCGTTTTTCTTCCTCAAGGAAGCCGGCAAGCACCTCAACGACAACGGAAAGATCTGCACCATCGTTACCTCGCTGCTCGGCGCGTTCACGCCGTTCTACGCGGCGTATGCTGGTAGCAAAGCACCGGTGGAGCAGTTCACCCGGGCGGCGGCGAAGGAACTCGGCGCCCGTGGTATTTCAGTGACGGCCGTAGGCCCTGGCCCGATGGATACACCGTTTTTCTATCCGGCCGAAGGTCAGGATGCGGTGAACTATCATAAGACCGCCGCGGCGCTTTCGCCGTTCTCGCGCACGGGCCTGACTGATATCGAGGATGTGGTGCCGTTTATTCGCAACTTGGTGAGTGATGGCTGGTGGGTGACGGGACAAACGATTTTGATCAACGGCGGTTACACCACCAAGTAACGGACGAAAAAACGATTGCAACCCCGCAATGTCGCGTTGACACTTTTCCCGACAAACCAGGCCATGGGGTTGTTATGAGTGCCAATCAGCCTGCACCTCACCCGTTACTTCGCCACCGTGATGGTCACCACGCACGGGTGACGTTCGAGGAGTTGTTGTTCGACCTCGTCTATGTTTTCGCCGTGACCCAACTCAGCCACGGCCTGCTCCATCACCTGACCTTGGTCGGCGTGATGGAGAACCTTATCCTGTGGTTCGCGGTATGGCTTGGCTGGCAATACACCTGCTGGGTCACCAACTGGTTTAACCCGGAAACGCCGAGGATACGCGGCCTGATCTTCGCCCTGATGTTTCCTGCCTTGCTGATGGCGGCGAGCATTCCTGAAGCCTTTGGCGAGCGAGGCTTGGTGTTTGCGCTGGCCTATATGGCGATTCAGGTAGGCCGTACCGTCTTTATCGTGCTGCATTTGCCTGCTGAACACGCGCTGGCACCGAACTTCAAGCGCATGCTCGGCTGGGTAGTGATTGCCGCGACGTTCTGGTTGGTAGGCGCGTTTATGGAGGGGCCGTGGCGTATCGGCCTATGGCTAATCGCGGTACTGTGTGAGTACGTATCGCCCATGTTCGGTTTTGCGCTACCAGGGCTGGGACGGTCGAGCACCATTGACTGGACCATCGAGGGTGCGCATCTGGCCGAGCGTTGCCAGCTGTTTGTGATCGTCGCCCTGGGCGAAACGCTACTGGCCAGCGGCGCGGTGCTCGCCGAAACCGAGCACTGGGAGATTCCCGTGTTGGCGGGGTTATGGGTGACCTTACTGGGCACCCTGGCGATGTGGTGGTTGTACTTCGGCACCGCGAGCAAAGACGCCACTCATTGCGTTACCCACTCCAAGGACCCTGGGCGCACCGGCGCTAACTTTCATTACATTCATGCGGTGCTGGTGGCCGGCATCATTGCCACAGCCGTCGGCAATGATCTGGTCATGGCCCACCCCGACAAGCACATGAACACGACCTACGTCGTGACCCTACTGCTGGGGCCCATGATCTTTCTATTCGCCAGCCTGTTGTACAAACGCGAGGTGTATCAGGTGGTCGCCAAATCGCACCTGGCCGGCATCGTGCTATTGCTGGCGCTGGCGCCGATTGCGTTTTTGACCGACTTACTGATGGTGGGCACGTTGACCACCGTGGTGTTGTTGATCGTCAGTTTCGTGGAATGGCGGGTGGTGCGCCGGCTTCGAGCGAAACAGGCTAACGCCGTCATCGGGAACTGATAGTCCATGGACCGCATCGAGCAGTACCGCGTTTTCGTTCAGGTGGCTGAGCTCGGGAGTTTCATCCAGGCCGCACGCCTGCTGAAACTGCCGCGCGCCACGGTATCGGCGGCCATTCAACAATTGGAAGCCAATGCCGGAACACGTTTGTTGCACCGCACCACGCGCAAGGTGTCGTTGACCACCGACGGCAGCCAGTTACTGAAGCGCGCGCGCCAGGTGATGGTCGAAATCGATGAGATCGACCAAATGTTTCACACCCATCAAGAGCAGGTGATGGGGCGCCTGGAAGTCGATGTGCCCAGCCGTATCGCCCGGCGCCTACTCATTCCCGCTCTGCCCGAATTTCTCCAGCGTTATCCGCGCCTGCAACTGGGCCTGGGTTCCACCGACCGGGCGATAGACCTGGTGCAGGAGGGCGTCGATTGTGTGATTCGTTTTGGCACGCCGCAGAGCAGCAGCCTAGTAGTGAAACCGTTGGGGCAGGTGTTGCTGATCAACTGTGCCAGCCCCGCCTACCTGGCCGAGTTTGGCGTTCCCACCGAGCCTGCCGAATTGCAGGTGCGACACGTATGCGTCGGCTATGTGTCAGGGTCGGGCGTGCAGGAGGCTCAGTGGGAATATTGTCTCGACGGCGCCCTGCAGTCGTTGCCGCTGCCCAGTCGCCTGGTGGTCAATAATGCTGAAAGCTATATCGCCGCGTGCTGCACAGGGCTCGGTTTGATTCAGGTACCGTTGTTCGATGTGCAGCATTTACTGGATAGCGGCGAGCTGGTGGAAGTGCTGGCCGCTTACAGGCCGCCGCCAATGACCGTGTCTGTGCTGTATCCGGATCGTCGCCAACGCTCTCGGCGCCTCAGTGCGTTTATCGAATGGTTTGCCGACTTGATGGCGCCGTATCTGCAGAAATAGGTTAGGCCGTTTCGATTGGGGGGCTGCTTCAGCCCAGCGGGAGCAAGCTCCCTCGCCACGGGTTTGGGGACAGAACACAATTATTGACGGCAATAAGTTGGTAGGATTTCTGAAAGAGCTGTTTTCCCTCCACCCTGCCCCTGTCGCAAACAGTTTGCGACATATTCATCTAATCAAATCCCCCGCCGATACCTCATATAAGCGCATGGAATACCGCAAGGCTCCGTTCGCGCTCGACTACACTTTTCCAGAATTCTCCCGCTCCAGGAGCAGTAAGCGATGAAGATCCGCACCAAGGTCATAGGCTCGGGGTTGGTCAGTCTTTCCTTTGCGTTGCTGCTCGGCGGTATTGGGCTGTGGGGTTATCACTCCATGACCGAGGCCCTGGTGCAGAACGAGACCAGTATTTCCGCCATGCGCAAGCACATGGAGGCGGACATGATGCACGACGCCATTCGTGCCGATGTGCTAGCCGCCCTGCTGGTAACGCCGGGGGATGCCCAGGGGGCGAAGGAGGTACTGGAGTCATTCGACGAACATACGCAGCGGATGCGCAAGGTCATCGCCGAAAATGCCGAGGCGAAGTTGCCGCAGGATATTGCCAAGTCGATTGGCGAGCTCAAGCCACAGGTCGAAACCTATATCGATAAAGCCAAGCAAGTGATTGGCAAGGCGCTGAGCGGGGCTCAGGACGGTCGCGCGCTACGGGCGGAGTTCGACGGGGCGTTTTCGGCGTTGGAGGAGCGCAACGAGGCAGTGAGTGAGCTGATCGAAAACCAGGCGCAGACGTCCCGCGAACTCCAGGACGGCAGCATTCAAAGCTCGCAGGGTTGGCTGGTCGGGACGTTGCTGGCCACCTGCGTGGCGTTGGCGCTGTTGTCGTGGAGCCTGCTCAAGGCGGTGCTTACGCCGCTGAACAAGATCATCCTCAATACCCAGGCGATTTCCCAAGGGGATCTGCAGCGGTCGATGGGGGCCCAAAGCAAAGATGAGCTGGGCCAGCTACAAGGCGTGATCGAGCAGATGCAGACCAATCTGCGGCAAATGATCGCCACGATCCGCGGCCAGAGCGACGAGTTGCATGGCACGTCCCGGAACCTGGGCGATACGGCGCGGCAGATTGTGTCCAGCGCCGACCAGCAGGCCCAGAGCGCGACCAGCATGGCGGCCAGCATGGAACAGATGATGGCGAACATCAGCCAGATCCATCAGCACGCCGACAGCGCCCGGACGATTTCGGCGCAGTCCGAACAATTGGCGAGCAGCGGCGGCCAGGTGATTCTCGGGGTGGTGGAAGGCATGAACCGGATCGCCGAGGTGGTCAACCAGTCCTCCAGCAAGATCACCGCGCTGGACGCCTCGTCCGAGGACATTCATTCCATTATCCAAGTGATCAAGAGCATCGCCGAGCAAACCAACCTGCTGGCCCTCAATGCCGCCATCGAAGCCGCCCGCGCCGGCGAGGCGGGCCGCGGTTTTGCGGTGGTGGCCGACGAAGTGCGCAACCTGGCGGCGCGCACCACCCAGTCCACCCAGGAAATCACCGCGATGATCGAGCGCATCCAGTCCAGCGCACGGGACGCGGTGGCGAACATGCAGGCGTGTGTCAGCCGCGTGGACGAAGGCGTCAACCTGGCCCAGCAGGCCGGGGTGTCCATCAGCGAAATCCTCACTGGCGCCCGGCATGCGGCCGAAGTGGTGGAGGAAATTTCCCAGACCATTGCCGAACAGTCGAAGGCCAGTGATGAGATGGCTCAGCGGGTGGAGTCGATTGCTGCCCAATCGCGAGAAAACACGCTTTCCATCCACAATCTGCAACACACCGCCGATCAGTTGAATGATGCGGCGGGATCGATGCAGTCGTCGGTGCAGCGGTTCAAGATTTGATCCGACCCGGCCAGGGGGCTGTTGCAGCCCCTTGTCACAGCCGGGTCAATGGCAACTCACACCTGACTCACCTCGAACACAAACGAAATCTCCCGCTTCTGGGCACTCCAGACGTAGCGAATATGCTTGCCTTGCACCGGAATCGAAACCGCCGGCGGGCGAAACGCGGCCACGCATTCGTGGCCGGGCAGGCGGACGCTGTTGTACAGCAGCCCCCAGGACAAGGTTTCACGCAATTGCCGGGCGAACACCTGGGATGGGCCGTAGGCCGTAGGGTCCGGGTTGTGGAGGTGGGGGTAGTCGTGGCGAATGTCGTGCAGGGGTTTGACGACCTTGTTGACGTAGGTGCGCATGGTCAACTCCAGGTCTGGCTCGTTGGTCGCCCCGAGGAATCGCGCCTGGTGGTAACAGGTCTCGGCGATGGCGGCTTCCTGGCTGCTGGCGGCGTAGTAGACACCGAAGGTGCCGTCGCTGAAGCGGCTGCTTTTGCCGATGTGGGTAAACGCCGCCATCACCGGCGAGGAGCCGGGCCCGGAAACGCGGTCCTCGGGGCGGACCCGGGACAGCACGCCGGCCTGTTCCATCAGCCGATCGTTGGTCAGCGCTTCCAGGGCGTAGGCCGTGGGCAGGTCTTCAGGGTCGAGTACGTCTTCGAACAGCGAAATCGGTGGGAAGCTGCTGTTGACGATCCGATAGGCCCGTTTCCATTGCGGGTCCGCCAGGGGTGGCATCATTAACCGCGCACTCCGTCCAGGTATCGCCGCACATCGGCGATGTCCACCACCCGCCCGGTCAACATGTAGGACAGCGCCGACTGGCCGTTGAACGGTGCCGCGGTATTCGGGCTGCTGACCCACTGATAGGCACGGTCCCGGTTATTGCTGAAGATGATGCTCAGCGCCTTGTGGATACCCATGAGGTAGGAAATGCGCTCCAGCGTATCGCGAGGCAGCCTCACGTTCTCCGGCAACTGTTTGTACTTGTAGAAGGTCGTGTTGCCCACCTTGCCCAACAAGGTGCGCTGCTGCTCGACGCTGCAGCCCCAGAGCGCCATGAGGTTGAAGAAAAACTTCAACGCGACTCGCCCCGCATCCGGGGAATCCAATTGCTGCTGCGCGTTGAGGGTGATGGAGGAAGTCGCCATGGGTTTGGGCTCCTTTTTAGCGGGTTGGTGCTGAGAGGATAGTACACATATGGATTATTTTTAAGTTTTTATTCGCAAATGGACTCCATCGATACGCTATTTGAACAATTCGGCATGGCTTCCCAGGTCGCCAAACGTAATTAACTTCCCGCCAACGGGTCTTGCTGGGCAAAATCCCCAAATCCCGCATAAGCTCCAACCATCGCCTCCCGGCGCTTTTCGGCACAAAATCGCGACAAGCGTGACAAGGTGCATGATGATAGCCGGCAGGGTCACTTGGCCGGCCCAGGTGCACAACAATAGCGAGCCCACTTAAGCAGAGGGCATTACCTCATGGATAGCAGAACCCTACGCAACCTCATGCGTATCGTGCAGACCGGCTCGTTGTCGGCAGCGGCCGAGCATTCGTGCCTCACAGTGCAGGCGTTGGCGGCGCAGTTGAACAAAGTCGAGGAGCAGTTCGGTTTCCGGTTGTTCCGGCGCTCGAACAAGGGCCTGACGTTGACGAGCCAGGGCTCGGAACTGACCCCCTTCATGGATCAGGTGCTGATTGCCACCCGGCAATTGGAGGAAAAAGTCGCGGCACTCAAGACACCGCGACAGCGCACGCTCAGAGTGGCGCTCAATACCACCCTGCCGGCGGAGTTCAACCGGCGGATGATCGATCGATTGATCGCCGTGTTCCCCCAGTATCAATTGGAATTCAGCTACGCCGAGTCGATGGAGAACCTGAGCAAGCTCAGGAACGAAGATTTTGACCTGGCGATCCTGATCGGGCAGCAACCGGGCGGTTTTACCAGCATCGCTATGCCGGATGTGCAGGTGCAGGTGGTCGGTGCCCATTGTGGCGACGAAGACGACTCCCTGGGCCTGCTCGGTGACAAGTTTCAGGTGCGTCCGGCAGAAGAATGTCCGTATTCCCACAGTTTCCTGCGTTTTCTCGACGCTGGCCTGGGTGAATACGGGTCGAGCCAGCGCATGGTGTATTCCTGCAGTGAGACGCTGACATTGTCGTTGATCACGCAGCTCGACGGCCTGGGGCTGGTGTCCCGGGAGGCGGCGCTGCGCAACGGCCTGGCGATTTTCCCGGACTTCGAGGATTTCCTCGAGGTCCGCCTGGCGGTGAACAATCCAGAGTTGCCTGGCCAGGCGCTGCACGATGTGGTGGACCTGACGCTACAGGAACGAACCGAGCGCGATATACGCCGCCGTGCCCAGCGCCACACTGAGAAACAGGTTGCGACTGAAATACGCACATAACAGCGTCGGAATCGCGGCATAAAACTCAGGGCGGTCGAGTTGTATCTGCTGGTCCTTGATCAAGAGCGGGGTCAGGCTGATGGCAGCGACGATCGCCACTGGCAGGTATTCCAGGGCACGGGCGACGAAGGGTGGCCAGTGTTCGGTATTGACCTGCAACGGCAGGGCACGTGGCAGAAAGGTCACGGCCATCATCAGGACCACGACCAGGATCAGGAACGTTTGGTCAGGCATACGCCCACCCCGCAGCCAAAGAACGTGGCGATGAAGACATTGAACGGCGAGCTGCCCAGCAGGCTCAGCCCGCCCATGCAGACGACGGCCGCCAGGGCCGCGATCAGTTTGTTGCGGGTGTCGCACAACGAAACCAATACATAGAGCATCATCGCGGTCAGCGCATAGTCGAGCTGGTATTTGATGAGGTGCGCCGCGTATTGCGCACACACCGCGCCCAGCAAGCCACCGAGCACCCAGGACGTATGGCAGAACAGGTTGAAACCGACCAGGTAGCGCACGCTCACCGGCGCCCCGCTGCCGAGCTTGACGCTGTGGAAAGCGAATGACTCGTCCGTCAACCCTGCCGCGTAGCACCAGCGTTCGAAACGACTGAGGCCCAGCGCACGCAGGGCCTTGGCCATGTAGACCGACATCAGCATGTGCCGGGCATTGATCAGGAACGTGGTGAGCACGATGGTGGTCAGTGACGCACCGCTGGAAATCAATGCCAGCGCCGCGAATTGCGAAGCCCCCGCGTAGACGAACAGGCACATCGCCACCGGCAACCACAGGGGCAGCCCGGCGTTGACCGCCATCAGACCGAACACAAACGAAACCGTGAAATAACCCGCTACCACCGGACTGGCTTCAGCAAAGGTACGCGAGGCTTGTGGTTCGACCGCCAGCGGCTGGCTGGAAGTCTTGTTCATAAATCCCTCTCAAAGGTGATTTCACCCCGGGGCTCACAGAACCCCTGGGCGGCCCAGAAACGCTTGCCGGCCAGATTAGCATCGTCGACGAAAAGGAACATGCGCAGCACGCCCACCCGCTTCATGTCAGCCGAGGCGGCCTCGACCAGGCGCTGGCCCAGGCCTTTGGTGCGATGCTGCGGGCTGACCGCCAAGTGATTGATCGTGCCACGGGTACCGAGCATGCCGCCGATCACCGCGCCCACCACGTCACCGCTCGCATCGATGGCCAGGTACGCGGTGGTGGTGTCCTGCAACAACACACCGCGCAGGAAGCGGGCATCCTGCCATTCGCAGAACGACACTTCGTCGAAACCGCGAAAGAACCGCTCCAGTCGCTCGGCGTCCCGGACCATGGCCCGGCGCAATAGGACTTGCTGCGTCGGGTCGTCCATGGGTTCGAGCCGTTCAGCGAACAATGTCGAAAGCGGTCCCGGGCCGCGAGAAGGAAATGGCCAGGATCTGCCGGTAGGCCATGTCATGCTTATGGGTGTTGCGCGCCGGGGTCACGTAGTGGCGCATGTCGCGGTCCAGGAAGAACGTGGTGTCGAGAATGTCCTCGTAAGTCGTCGCCGCCAGCTGCTCTTCCTGGGCGCTGTACAAACGGCTCTCCGCACCCGCCACATTCTGGCGCCCCCAGAAGTGCACGCCGCTGAACGGATAGCCGTCGCAGTGGATCCCTTCGGGGGTGATTTCCAGTTGTTTGCCCGGCTTGATCTCGATGCGGATCTGATGGATCTGGCATTGCCAGATTTGATCGTGCAAGTCCTGGGGCAGGACGTTCTTGTACACCTCGAAGTCCGTGTCGATCAGGCTGCGCATCACCGGCGAATTGATCACTTCGTTGGAGAAGTCCTGGAAGTGACGCTCCAGCCCGCCGACATAGCTGTTGTTGGCCTTGGACTGAACGTAGGCCCGGTGTTCGAGCTGCTTGAGCTCTCGGGTCGTGGGGTTGTATTCGAAATCGCTGTAGCGGCGAAAACGCATGCCTGACTCGGCCTGGCCGTAGTAACTGTCGGGCTCCATGTTTTCCCAGCTTTTGGTCAGCCGGACAAAGTCGCCGAAATGACCGTAGAGGTTGAAGTCCCCACCGCGAACGTTGACGTATTTGTCACGTCTCAGCGCTTCGCCCACTTCCCTGTTCAGAACGATCATTTTTCATAGGTCTCCACTGCATTGAGCGGCCTAATCTAGTAGGTGCAGGATTTACGTCCATGAGAAAGTATTTGAGGCATTTCAAGCGACGCTTGAAACGGAGGGCAACGTTGCATGAGTACGACTTTTTCTCGGGAAAACAGGCTGTTTCAGTGGCTTTTCTTGCGCTAACAGCCAAAAGAACCCGAGTTTGGCGTCGCAACGCTATTCACTTCAGGCAGGTATGAATCAGTCGTGGCGAGGGAGCGTGCTCCCTCGCCACTGTTTTATAGGCTCGTAGCCCGTTCAGGCATCAGAAGACGCTGATCGGGTAATCCACGAACACCCGCAGCTCATTGCCGCTGACGTTGTATTCGCTGGACTTCTGTGACACCCGCAACACGGAGCTGCGCAACCTGACGCTCAAGTCCTTGGCCGGGCCGCCCTGGACCACGTACTTGAACTGGTTGAAGATCTCGCGCTCGGTACCGCCTTCGCTGGTGGACGTGGTGATGTTATCGCCACGCACATAAGCGACGTTGTAGGTCAGGCCCGGAACACCGAAGGGGGTGAAGTCCAGGCCGTAGCCCAACTGCCAGCTGCGCTCATCCTCGGCGTTGAAGTCGGACCAGTAGGAGTTGGCCAGGTAGATCGTGTTGCCGCCGTCACCCACGCGATTCTGCCCGCGCTGATAGCCGCCGTAGGCGTAACCCAGGTTGCTGTCGCCGGTGCTGCGCTGGTGAGCGAGCGTGAAGCTGTGCGGGCCGGTGGCGAAGGTGGCGGCCAGGCTCCAGATCTTGTTGTCGTCGCCGGTAACGTTGTTTTCGCGAACGTAGCTGTTGTCCAGCTTGGTGCGATAACCGTTGAAGTCCAGGGTCAGGGACTGATCCTTGGCCAGCGGGAACACGTAGTTGGCGTTCACGTATTGCTTCTTCAATACGTCCTCGACATCCGAGGCGTAGAGCGAAGCCTTGAACTGCTCGGTGAACTGGTAGCTGCCGCCCAATACGTTGATCGACTTCAGGCCACCGCTGTCACGGCCTTCGGCGCTCTTGCGCGATTCGGCGGTGAAACGGCCGGCATTCAGTTCCAGGCCCTTGATCTCCTTGGAGGTGATCAGCGTGCCGGTGTAGCTTTCCGGCAGCAGGCGCGAGTTGTCATAGCTCAGCACCGGCAGGGCCGGCATCTGGTCACCGTAGGCCAGTACGGTATTGGAAACACGGAACTTGACCGCGGCACCGAACTTGGACAAGTCATCGGCTGCGTTGCCGCTGTCACCTTGCTTGAAGAAATCGATGCCTTGCGCACCGCTACGACCTTTGCCACCGTCCAGACGCAACGCATACAGGCCGAAGGCATCTACACCCACGCCCACCGTGCCTTGGGTGAAACCGGACGAGAACGTACCGATGGCCGCCTGCCCCCATTCGGCCTTGTCCTCGTTGCCGTCTTTGTAGTCGCGGTTGATATAAGCGTTGCGCAACAGCACTTTCAAGCTGCTGTCTTCAACGAACCCCTTTGACTCCGCCTGGTCGTTGGCCATGGCGTGTGTCGTGCTCAAGATCCCCAGTGCGATCAAACTAATGCGCTTGTTCAACATGATTATTTTCCTTGTACGGGTTGATACGCACCGCGGCGAGCAGCCGAAATGGCGCTTTCTGCGCTCTTTTTCGGACTCTTGCTCCTGAAAATAATGAAAAGGCCCGCCCACGAGCGAGCGTGTCGGGCCTTTTTATTATTTAAGAGTCATGGCTGTCAGCCACAGGCGTAGGGCGAATCCTAGTCGCGCCCTCAACAGTGTGTCAATTTCGTGAATCGTCTGTAATTAGGCGAAAAACATCTAAGATTCGATCAAAACGAACAGTCGTCCAAACCGCGAGTCGCCGAGGGCGCGCAGGCCTGCTCCGGCAGGGTTTGCTTGAGCCATTGAGCGAAGGCCACGGACTTGCCCAGGAACACCCCTGTAGGAGCGAGCTTGCTCACGATGGCAGTGTGTCAGTCAACAGCCGTGTATTGATCCACCGTTATCGCGAGCGAGCTCGCTCCCACAGGGATTTTTGTGTGAATTCGAAAACCAGCGGACACAAAAAAGCGCTGCCATCCCGGCCAGCGCTTTTTATCAATCCGTCGAATCCTATCCTTGCATCACATCCCACAACGCTTCCAACTCAGCCTCGCTGAACAGGCCAGCGGGGTAACGCTCAACGATCATCCGGCGCGGATCAGGTTCTCTGATCTGACGCGTTCCGTTGGACTTCAACCACTGCGCCAAGGCTTGAAGCGACTCACCATTAACGGCCAAGGGATGGCATGTGCGCTCGCTTGTCATATTCATTCCAGCGCCCTCTCCTGGTTGATGAGCGGCTAATTTATCCAAGGTTTATGACAAAACAACTCAGTTCCATTCCCGGAACTGCCGCTGATCCGATACAAGAGCTATGCCAATGTATCCACGCTCCCCCATGAACAGATACAAAAAAACCCGCGACCCCCATCGGGCCGCGGGCTTGCCGGGATGGATCCAAAATTGCCGACCCAGGGCCGGCGCGGGCGCTATCGACGGGCTGTTACATCGTCACTCATTTTACGTACGGCGCGGGTTGCTGTTGGGTAAGGCAATGAATATTCCCGCCACCCAGTAACAGTTCGCGCCCGGGCACCATGACCACTTCGTGCTGCGGGAACAGTCTCTGCAGGATGTCCCTGGCCGGTGCATCCAGCGGGTCGTCAAAGCTGGGCGCGATGATGCCGCCGTTGACGATCAGGAAGTTCACATAGGAACCGGCCAGTCGCACGGTTGGGTTGCGCTCCTGGGAACCTTCCACCGCATCCACGCCCGCGCATTCCTCTTCGGTGGCATACATCGGCCCCGGAATCGGCATTTTGTGCACTGTGAACGGGCGCCCCCTGGCGTCAGTGCTGTTTTGCAGCACATCCATCGCCGCTTGGCAGCGCGTGTAGTTCGGATTTTGCGGATCGTCGGTCCAGGCAAGCAGGACTTCCCCCGGACGCACGTAGCAGCAGAAGTTATCCACATGACCGTCGGTTTCGTCATTGAACAGACCGTCCGGCAGCCAGATGATCTTGTCCACCGCCAATTGAGCGCTGAGCACCGCCTCGATCTGCTCACGACTCATGTGCGGGTTGCGATTGCGGTTGAGCAGGCACTCCTCGGTGGTGATCAGGGTGCCTTCGCCATCCACATGGATCGACCCGCCCTCGAGCACAAAACCTTCGGTGCGATAACGCGGGCTGCGTTCGATCTCGAGAATCTTGCCGGCCACTTGCGCATCACGGTTCCAGGGCGCATACAGGCCACCGTCAAAACCGCCCCAGGCGTTGAAATCCCAATCGACGCCACGCACTTCCCCACTGTCATTGATCACGAACGTAGGGCCGGTATCGCGGACCCAGGCATCGTCGCTGGACATTTCCACCAGGCGGATATTCGGCACGTCGAGGCGCGCCCGGGCATTTTCGTACTGGGCCGCGGACACCGCCACAGTCACCGGTTCAAAACGGGCGATGGCCTTGGCGACCGTCGCGTGGGCGGCCTGCGCGGGCTTGCCGCCCAGGCGCCAGTTGTCCGGACGCTCGGGCCAGATCATCCAGACCTGGGTCTGGGTCGCCCATTCGGCAGGCATGTGGAAACCATCCGCGCGCGGAGTGCTGTGCAACGTTGTCATGGGTCATCTCCTGGGCGATGGGCAGTGGCAACTTTATAAACGATAAATATCGACTAATAAAGCCACAAAAACTGAACTCCATCAAAAAACAGCTTAAAACACCGACAAAAATCGATTTAAGAACAGCACTGACCCTGTGGGAGCGAGCTCGCTCGCGATAGCGGTGAGTCAGCCACATAAAAATTGGCTTAAGCACCGTCATCGCGAGCAAGCTCGCGCCCACAGGGAAACAGCTTGACGTTCCAGATCAATTACAGCCCCTCGTCCAATACCTTCGCCAGCATATCGACAAAGAAATCCACACTCTGGCGCGTGGTCACCATCGGCGGTTTGATCTTGAGGATGTTCAGATAATCGCCCGTCGGTTGCATGAAGATCCCCAACTCCCGCAGGCGATTGCACAGCGCCATGGTCTCTTCAGTGGCCGGTTCCAGGGTCTCGCGATCCCGGATCAGTTCCACGCCCAGGTAGAACCCGGAACCATGCACCGCACCGACCAATGGATACTGGTCGATCAGGGCCTCCAGTCGAGCCTTGAAGTGCCCGCCAACCACCCGTGCGTTTTCCCAGAGGTTGTCTTCTTCCATGACATCCAGCACCGCCATGCCGATCTGGCAACTGACCGGGCTGCCACCGGCCGACGAGAAGAAGTACCCCTCGGCTTCCAGTGCCTCGGCGATTTCCCGGCGGGTGATGACCGCACCCAACGGCTGGCCGTTGCCCATGCCCTTGGCCATGGTGATGATGTCCGGCACCACGCCTTGCTCTTCGAAGCCCCAGAAAAACTCGCCCATGCGCCCGTACCCGACCTGCACCTCGTCGGCGATACAGACCCCACCGCGCTCGCGCACCATCGCGTAGACCTGCTTCAGGTAACCGGGCGGCAGTGCGATCCCACCGGCATTGCCGTACACCGGTTCGCAGATGAAGCCGGCGAGCTGACGCTTGCTCTCGGCAATTTTCGCCAGGTTGTGCTCGACACTGCGCACGTAGTCCGGCGCACTGTCGGGACCGCGGAACTCGCCGCGGTAGGTGTTCGGGGCGGTCACCGGGTGCACCCAGTCCGGGCGGCTGCTCAGGGCCTGGGGGTTATCGGCGATGGACGTCGACACCGCATCGGCGGCCACCGACCAGCCGTGATAGGCCTCCAGCACACTGAGCATGTCCCGTCCGCCGCTGTAGGCCCAGGCCAGGCGGATCGCCAGGTCATTGGCCTCGGTGCCGCTGTTGACCAGGAACACCCGGTCCATGTTGGACGGCGACAGCGCCAGCAGGCGTTCGGAAAACTCGGCGATCGCCGCATAGTGGAAACGCGAGTTGGTATTGAGCAGCGACCATTGCCGGGCAGCCACCGCCGCCATGCGTGGATGGCCGTGGCCCAGCACGGCGACGTTGTTGAGCATGTCCAGATACGAGCGGCCCTGCATGTCGATCAGGTGGTTGCGCCAGCCACGCTCGATGCGCGGCGGATCGACGTAATAATGTTTCTGCGAACGGGCGAAGCTCGCATCGCGGCGGGCCAGCAGTGCCTCGGGATCGACCTCCGGCTCGGCATCGCACGCCAGCCCCAGCAGCACCGCCGGCGAAGGGCAAAGCGCCTGCCAGGCCAGGGCCCTGGAGGGCGTGCAGAACAGCGGCGGATTCACCTGGGCACCCCGGCATAACTGAACCTGCAACGGCCCCGTCACTTCACCCAACACCTGCCCCTTGACCAGCGCCGCCCCGGAATGCAGCGGCGACGTCACGCCCCACAAGCGCACGCTCAGCTGCGCGCTGTCCAGTTGCAACATGCCGTCGGCGGCCTTGTGCACGACCCCGGCGAACGGTGATTCGAGCGGCGTGCCCTGGGGCACACTCAACGCCACGTGCAACGGATAAGTGTCGGGTTCGACGGCGCTGTCCGGCCGGGTGCGAGACAAACGGTACTGCCCGTAGCGGCTGGCGGCCAGGCCGTGAAGCCCGGCGGCTTCGTCCAGCAGGCGCTGGTCGATTCCCGGCTGCTCCCAATTGCCGGCCTCGAAATGCGGGCTCAACACACCCAGGTCGATCAGGGCGAACTCACGCCCCACCAGAGTCGGCAACAGCGGCGCAAAGCCCTCGCTGGCAATGGCCGGCAGGCTGTGGCCGACGGCGGTGAGAATCGCCGCTTCCATCAGTTCGAAGGGCACCGAGTGCGCCACTCGGAAAATCTCCCACTCATGGGCCAGGTTGTCGCGGCTGTATTGGTTGTCCGGGTCGATGGAAACCTGCTGTTCACCGCTGAGCACCAGCACCGCGGCGCGCGCCACGATCAGTGGCCACAGCGCCAACAGCTCCTGGCGCTGCAAGGGGTTGACCGCGTGGTAGGCCTTGATCGCCGGCAAGATGAAGAACGGATCGCCGTCGGCGTGATGCAGCAGGGCCGCGCACGTCACCGACAAGTCAGTGATGCGCCAGGTACGGACCAGGTCGCCGAAATCGATGACGCCCTGCAATTGCCACTGGCGCTGGGCATCGCGCTGCCAGACCACGTTGTCATCGGTGATGTCCATGTGGATCGCCTGCACCGGCAAGCTGGCCTTGAGCGGCTGCAAGCGCCGCTCGGCCTGTTGCGCGACCTCGGCGACCAGATGTCGCCGTTGTTCATCCTCGATGACAGGCAACAGGTATTCGACCAGGGCCGGAGCATGGCGCGCATCCCATTGCAGGGTGCGCTCCAGGCCCGGGTGGTCGAATGTCGCCAGGGCCAGGTCCATTTCCGCGCACAGGCGGCCCAGGCCCGTAACAAGCTCGGGGGGCAGGTGCTTGAGTTGCGTGAGGGCCTGGCCGTCGATGTACTCCAGCAGGCGCATGTGAATCGCTTGGCCGTCGACGTCCAATGTCAGCAGGTCCAGGCCGTTGCTGGCGCAAATCACCCGCGGGACTTTCACCGCGTCGTGTCCGGCCAACTGCTTGAGGGCTGCGTGTTGGGCCTGTATTTCCGGGACAGCGTAGTCGCCGTGGCAAATTTTCAACACAAAGCGCCCGCGCTCGCTGTCGACGCGGTAGTTGAGGTCCTGGTTGCTGCCAAGGGGTCGAAGGTCGCCGCTGAGTCCGTAATTCAAGCGCAACAGCACCAGCGCCTGCTCGGCGCTGATCTGTGGGCTTGGCAAACTGGCACGGTGAACCAACGTAGCGAGTGGCATACAACGACCCCTTGAGGTGGTTTTATCGGACGTCTATATCGCCACTGAGTCGGGGGAATAAGCAACCCCTTCTACTGAAAGCTCGCGCCGTTCGCTACTTTTGGGCAAGAATAGGCGCCATCATTATGTCCGAGCTACCGGAGCCCTCCATGAATGTAATCGCCACCGCCCTGCCTGGTGTCTTGATCATCGAACCCAAGGTATTTGGTGATGAACGCGGCTTTTTTTATGAAAGTTTCAATGCCAAGGCATTCAAAGAAGCGACCGGGGTGGAAGTCCAGTTCGTGCAGGACAATCACTCCCGCTCGCAAAAGGGTGTATTACGCGGCTTGCATTATCAGTTGCAAAACACTCAAGGCAAACTGGTCCGCGTCACCGCTGGTGAAGTGCTCGACGTGGCAGTGGACATCCGTCGCAGCTCGCCACATTTCGGCAAATGGGTTTCAGTACGACTCTCCGCCGACAATCACCGCCAATTGTGGGTACCGCAAGGCTTTGCCCATGGCTTTGTCGTATTGAGCGAGTACGCAGAATTCCTTTATAAAACGACTGACTATTACGATCCGACCTCCGAGCGCAGTCTTCTTTGGAATGACCCGCAACTGAACATCGACTGGCAATTGGGAGACATCACACCGCAGCTGTCGGGTAAGGATCAGGCAGCCTCATTGCTCCAACATGCCGATGTCTTCGCCTGATCTCAGACGCTAACCTTCGTGGTAGGCATAATGCGCCTGTCCCCACAGGCACCCGGTAACCATGAACGCCACCCTTCCCCGCAGACCCCGTTGGCGCAGCCTGGCCTTGCTTGCGCTATGCCTGGCGCCGTTGTTGTGGCCGCTCGAGCACCTGGCCGAACGTTATTACCGCAGCGAACTGGCCGGACAGAACCGCCAGACCCTTGACCTCTACGTCGCCAACCTGTTGGGCACGCTGCACCGCTATGAGGTGCTGCCACAGATTCTCGGCGACCTGCCGGCCTTGCGCGCCGTCTTGTCGACCCCGGACGACGGCGTGACCCAAGGCAACGCCAACCGGCTGCTGAAAAACATCAGTGCCCAGACCGGCGCGGAAGTCATGTACCTGATGGACCCTACCGGCAAAACCCTGGCGGCGTCGAACTGGGACAAGCACGACAGTTTCGTCGGGCGCAACTTCGCCTTCCGTCCGTACTTCATCGAAGCCATGGCCGGGCGCCTGGGGCGCTTCTTCGGCTTGGGCACCACGTCGGCCAAGCGCGGTTATTTCTTCGCCGCCGCCGTGCACGACCGCGAAAAAGTCATCGGCGTGCTGGTGGTCAAGGTCGACCTCGACCACACCGAAAGCCTGTGGGGCAAGACCCCGGAACAGTTGCTGGTGACTGACCACAATGGCGTGGTCATCCTCACGTCGCGCCAGGAATGGCGATTTCGCGCGACTCGACCGCTAAGTGATGACGAGCGCCAGGCCATCAGCGCGGTACAGCCTTATCCGACCCGCGACCCCAAGCCGCTGAACCTGGATGCCAACGCCTGGCTGACCCAGACCCAATCCATCGAAGAAACCGGCTGGAGCGTGAGCATTCTCGCCCCGCGCACGCTGATCGACCGGCCGGTGCGCACCGTGGTCGCCATCGGCGGCGCGGCATTGCTGGTCTTGATGCTGTTGCTCGGGTTGATGATGCAACGCCGGCGCCATTATCTGGATCGGATCGCCTTCGAAGCCAAGGCCCGTCACGAGCTGGAGGGGCGGGTGGCCGAACGGACCAGCGACCTGGAAGGCCTGAACCGGCGACTGCGCCAGGAGGTGCTGGAGCGCGAGCAGGCCCAGCAGGAGTTGGTCCGAGCCCAGGATGACCTGGTGCAAGCCGGCAAGCTGTCGGCCCTGGGCACCATGTCGGCGAGCATCAGCCACGAACTCAACCAGCCGCTGGCGGCGATTCGCAGCTACGCGGAAAACGCCGAGATATTGCTCGACCACCAACGCACCGAGGATGCCCGCGGCAACCTCAAGCTGATCAGCGAACTGACCGGGCGCATGGCATCGATCATCGCCCACTTGCGCGCCTTTGCCCGCCGTGATCGCCACGCCCCGGAAAGCGTCGCCCTGCAACCGGCGCTGGACGATGCCCTGGCGCTGCTCGCCAAACGCCGGCGCAGCATGGAAGTGGAACTGATCCGCGACTTGCCGGCCGCCACGTTGTGGGTCGAGGCCGGCGAAACCCGCCTGCGCCAGGTACTGGGCAACCTGTTGGCCAACGCCCTCGACGCCCTCACGGAAAAAGGCCCGCCACGCAAACTCTGGCTCAGCGCCCAGGCCACCGACACCGGCGTCAACCTGTACATCCGCGATAACGGCCCGGGGTTTTGCATGGAAGCCCTGGGCCGCGCCGGTGAGCCCTTCTACACCACCAAGACGCGCACCCAGGGCCTTGGCCTGGGGCTGGCGATCTGCGACACCCTGATGCGCGCCTTCGGCGGCGAACTGTCGTTCGCCAACCACAAGGAAGGCGGCGCCCTGATCACCCTGAAGCTGCGCGCCGGCGCGCCCGGGGTGAGCCTGCAACCGTCCGAGGACCGAAGTGTATGACCATCGATAACCGGATTGAGGTGGTGCTGATCGATGACGATCCCCATCTACGTCAGGCCTTGAGCCAGACCCTCGACCTGGCCGGCCTGAAGATCCTGCCCCTGGCCGAAGCCAAGGGCGTGGCCGGGCAACTGCCCCGTGACTGGCCGGGGGTGGTGGTCAGTGATATTCGCATGCCGGGCATGGACGGCCTCGAACTGCTGGGCGAACTCCACGCCCAGGACCCGGAACTGCCGGTGCTGCTGATCACCGGCCACGGCGACGTGCCGCTGGCGGTGCAAGCGATGCGCGCCGGGGCCTACGACTTCCTGGAAAAACCTTTTGCCAGCGATCATCTGCTCGACAGCGTGCGCCGGGCCCTGGCCTTGCGCCGTCTGGTGCTGGACAACCGCAGCCTGCGCCTGGCCCTGAGCGATCGTCACGAACTCAGCGCCCGCCTGGTCGGCCAATCGGCTCCGATGCTGCGCCTGCGCGAGCAGATCGGGGCACTGGCCGCCACCCGCGCCGACGTGCTGATCCTCGGTGAAACCGGCGCCGGCAAGGAAGTGGTCGCCCGAGCCTTGCACGACCTCTCAAGCCGACGCAATGGCCCCTTCGTGGCGATCAACGCCGGGGCCCTGGCCGAGTCGGTGGTGGAAAGCGAGCTGTTCGGCCACGAACCCGGTGCTTTTACCGGTGCGCAGAAACGCCGTATCGGCAAGTTCGAGTTCGCCAACGGTGGCACGCTGTTTCTGGATGAAATCGAAAGCATGAGCCTGGATGTCCAGGTCAAGCTACTGCGCCTGCTGCAAGAGCGCATGGTGGAACGACTGGGGGGCAATCAACAGATCCCGCTGGATATCCGCGTCATCGCCGCGACCAAGGAAGACTTGCGCCAGGCTGCCGACCAGGGGCGTTTCCGCGCCGACCTGTATTACCGCCTGAACGTCGCGCCGCTGCGCATACCGCCGTTGCGCGAACGGGGCGAGGATGCGCTCATGCTGTTCCAGCATTTCGCCAACGAAGCCAGCGCTCGCCATGGCCTGCCGCCCCACGAATTGCAACCGGCGCAACGGGCGTTGCTGCTGCGCCACAGCTGGCCGGGCAATGTCCGGGAGCTACAGAACGCCGCCGAACGCTTTGCCCTGGGACTGGAACTGGCCCTGGACAACAGCGCGCCAGACGGCAGCCCCGGCGCACCGGTGGAACTGGTCAGCGGCGGCTTGAGCGAGCAAGTGGAAAATTTCGAGAAGTCCCTGATCGCCGCCGAACTGGCCCGCCCCCACAGCTCGGTGCGCAGCCTGGCCGAAGCCCTGGGCATCCCCCGTAAGACCCTGCACGACAAGTTGCGCAAGCATGGCCTGACCTTCGGCGACAGCAGCCAGAGTTCGGCCGATGAGTCCGATTGAATTATCGTCATTTCCCGTCAAGCAAGAGGCCCCGCAATGAACCGCGACAGCCGTTACCTGGAATCGATCCTGCACCACGACATCCCCTTGACCCGGGACATGGGCCTCAAGGTGCTCGATTGGCAGGCCCGGCAACTGCGCCTGTTCTTGCCGCTGGCGGCCAACGTCAACCACAAGAGCACCATGTTCGGTGGCAGCCTGTATTGCGGCGCCGTACTGGGTGGCTGGGGCTGGCTGCACCTGGCCCTGCGCGAGGAAGGCATCGAAGACGGGCATATCGTGATTCAGGAAGGGCAGATCAGCTATCCGCTGCCAGTGACCCGCGATGCGACGGTTGTCTGCGATGCGCCCGAGGAAAAGCTGTGGCAACGCTTCCTGGCCACGTATCGGCGCTATGGCCGGGCGCGGCTGGCGTTGCAGACGCAAGTGTTGAACGTGGGAAGCGATGAAATCGCGGTGCAATTCGAGGGGCAATACGTGTTGCACCGCTGAAACACCGCCGGCCCCTGTGGCGAGGTATCGCTGTGTGGGAGCAAGGCTTGCCCGCGATGGAGGCGCTGCGGTCTTTCAGAAATCGAGGCGCCTGTATCGCGAGCAAGCTTTGCTCCCACAATCCCCTCGCCACAAGGGATCGAGCCAGACTTAAGAGCGAGCCAGCTCCAACAGCTTCCCACGCCACGCCGCTTTGGCCGGCAACGCCAGGAATGACGTATTCAACAGCGACTCCCGCGGTGGATAGCAGAACGCTTCGCCGCTCAAGTCCAACACCTCGCCCCCCGCCCCTTCCAGCACACCCTGGGCGGCGGCGGTGTCCCACTGGGAGGTCGGCGCCAGCCGGGGATAACAATCCGCAGCGCCTTCAGCCACCAGGCAAAACTTCAACGAACTGCCAATGCTGGTCAGTTGCAGCTCGCCCAGGCTCTCGCTCAAGCCCTCCAGCAGGCGTTCCTGCGCCG
The DNA here is from genome assembly GCF_900111955.1 of Pseudomonas sp. NFIX10. Taxonomy (NCBI): domain Bacteria; kingdom Pseudomonadati; phylum Pseudomonadota; class Gammaproteobacteria; order Pseudomonadales; family Pseudomonadaceae; genus Pseudomonas; species Pseudomonas sp. NFIX10. The sequence continues at coordinate 125,279 of NZ_FOKH01000012.1, forward strand.
GGCTGGTGTGCCGGCGACTGGCGACCACGGTGAACGTTTCGCCCGGCGCCAATGCATCACGAACCGCGATAGGCAAAGGCACATCGCCCTTGTCGCCACGCCAGGCACCCAACCCTGCGCCGCCGACGTAAAAGCGTCCATTGGTCGGCATCGACACCACACCGAAGACCACGCGGCCCTGTTCCACCAAGGCGATATTGACGGTGAACTCCTCGCTGCCGGAGATGAATTCCTTGGTGCCATCCAACGGGTCCACCAGCCACCAGCGTTGCCAGCCGGCGCGCACGCTTTGGGCAATATCGGCATCCTCTTCGGAGAGGATCGGAATATCCGGGGCCAGCGCCGTCAACCCGGCCACGATCACATCATGAGCCGCCATGTCCGCGGCAGTCACCGGCGACTCGTCGGCCTTATGGTCGACCTGCACGTTGGCGCGCCAGAACGGCAGTATCGCGTCACCGGCCTGCAGCGCCAGCTCGACTACGGGGGCCATCAACGGATGAGGGAAAGTCATGACAGGAACGCTCCACGCTGGGCCAGCAGGTCACGGGCCAGGTACAGTGCCGCCAAGGCCCGGCCCTCGGTGAATTGCGGATTCTGCGCCAGGGCCGAGAGCTCACGCAGGTTGACCTTGTCCACCCCCATCGGCTCGGGCTCGTCGCCCTCCAGCCGTTCTTCATACAGATCGGTGGCCAGCACCACCTGGATCTTCTGGCTCATGTAGCCAGGGGACAGCGACAACTCGGTCAGGTGTTCCAACTGTCGCGCGCCGAAGCCGGCTTCTTCCTTGAGCTCCCGCTCGGCCGCCGCCAACACGTCTTCCCCTGGCTCGATCAAGCCCTTGGGCAGGGACAGTTCGTAGGCATCGGTGCCACCGCAATACTCTTCCACCAGCACCGCGTGGTCGGCGTCGAGCATCGCCACGATCATCACCGCGCCGTAGCCCGCCCCCTTGCTCGCCAGACGCTCATAGGTACGCTCTACGCCGTTGGAAAAGCGCAATTTCAGTTCTTCCACACAGAACAGGCGGCTGGTAGCGACGATCCGGCGATCGAGTATGGTGGGTTTCTGGCGCATAAACGGCTCCCTGGGCGATAGCAGGCTACTATACCCGGCCTATTCTGATTGTTTGTGTCGGATATCCGATTACCGCTGGAGAAGTTTTATGGCCTCGTTGCCCTGGCATGAGATCGATACGGTTCTGCTGGACATGGACGGCACCCTGTTGGACCTGCACTACGACAACCATTTCTGGCTCGAACACCTGCCCCAGCGCTATGCCGAACTGCATGGCGTGAGCCGGGCGATGGCCGAGATGGAGCTGCAACCCCTGTTCGAGCGCAACGCCGGCCAGTTGCAGTGGTATTGCCTGGATTTCTGGAGCACTGAGCTGAAGTTGCCGGTGCGCGAACTGAAGTTGGAAACCGCCCACTTGATCGCCTTGCGCCCGGACGCCGATACGTTCCTGGCGGCAATCCAGCGGGCCGGCAAACGCGTGGTGATGATCACCAATGCCCACCGCGATTCGTTGTCCTTGAAGCTGGAACGCATCGAACTGGCTCCCTACTTCGAACGCTTGATCAGTTCCCACGACTACGGCTTCCCCAAGGAAAACCCGCAATTCTGGGACGCGCTGCAAGCCGACCTGAATTTCGACCCGGCCCGCAGCCTGTTCATCGACGACACCCTGCCGGTGCTGCGCAGCGCCCGGGACTTCGGCGTGGCGCACCTGCTGGCGGTCAGCGAGCCGGACAGTCGCAAGGGGCCGAAAGATACGGGGGAGTTCGAGGCGCTGGGGGATTATCGGGACTTGATTGCCGGGCTTTGAACCGCGCCGTATTCATCGCGAGCAAGCTCGCTCCCACATTGGTTTCGCGGCGAACCAAGAACCCCTGTGGGAGCGAGCTTGCTCGCGATGAAGGCGACACAGGCCTGAAAGTTACTCGGGAATACGCAACACCTGCCCCGGATAGATCTTGTCCGGATGCGACAGCATCGGCTTGTTGGCCTCGAAGATCTTGTTGTACTTGTTTGCGTCGCCATAAACTCGCTTGGAAATGGCGCTCAATGTGTCACCCTTCTCAACAGTGACGAACTTCGCCGGTGCAGCGACCGGGCCCGTCACGGTGATCTGATCGTCAACACTGCCGACGCCTTCGATGTTACCCACCGCCAACAGGATCTTTTCCTTCTCTTCCTGGCTCGCGACTTCACCGGTGACGATGACTTTGTCGCCCTCGACGGTCGCCTGAACGTTCGGATTGCCCAGGCCGACCTTTTCAATGTGCTCTTTCAATTGTTCGCTGGCATTGGCATTGCCGGGGGTCAGCAGGTCGATCAGCTTTTCACCGGCTTCCTTCACAAAGCTAAAGATACTCATGGCACACGCTCCTTGATTTAAGTGTCCAGACGCAAAGACTAGACCAGGCGAGACGAACCCGGTTCCCAGCCGACCAATGACCCCGCCACGCGCAAGCGCTAGAATCCGAATCTTCCCGCGCCCTGGAGCGAAGATGGACATCAAGCAGCTGAAATTTCTCATCGCGCTGGACGAAACCCGTCACTTCGGCCAGGCCGCCGCACGCTGCCATATCACCCAGCCGACGCTGTCGATGCGCCTGCGCAGCCTGGAAGAAGAACTCGACCTGCCGCTGGTCAACCGCGGCCAGCGTTTTGAAGGTTTCACCGCGCCGGGAGAACGGGTGCTGGCCTGGGCGCGCACGGTGCTGGCGGCCTATGACGGGCTGCAGGCCGAAGCGGCGGCCTGTCGGGGCAATCTGGTGGGTACGCTGCGCCTGGGCGTGGTGCCGTTGTCGGACTTCGACCCGCTGGCGATGATGCAGCGCTTGCACGCCGAGCACCCCAGCCTGCGTTTCGAATTGTCGTCCCTGAGCTCCGAACGCATCCTCGAACAGTTGGCGAACAACCGCATCGACCTGGGCATTTCCTACCTGGAACGCCTGGACAACGAACGTTTCGAGGCCCTGCCCTTCAGCCCCACCCGCATGGGCTTGCTTTACGACCAGCGTTATTTCTTTTTCGGTGAACAACCGCTGACTTGGGAAGCCCTGATCGAACTGCCCCTGGGCATGCTCACCAGCGGCATGCATTTTCGCCAGTCCATCGACCACAATTTCCACAGCCGGGGCCTCACGCCCCAACCACTGTTGCAAACCGACGCGGTGCATCAATTATTACAAGCTGTGCACGGCGGACTGTGTTGCGCGGTGATGCCCCTGGACAGCGGCCTGGACGTGCTGACCGAAGACTTGCGCATCCAGCCCATTGAAAGCGCGCAAACACTGGTCTCGCTGGGCCTGATCATGCGACGCGGCGCCCCCCGCTCGGCGTTGGCCGAGGCCTGTTTTGCCCTCTACCAGAAATCAGCGACGACTTCTTGATCGACGTCATCTATTGAAAGATCAGTAATAGCGATTAGACGTGGCAGATTGCCGCATTTAGTCTTAACACTATTCCTACTTTCAGTGATGCCCATGAACGACAAGCCTCCGGTCAGTCCAGCGCCAGCGATGGAAACATCCACGCCGGTCGCCAGCCAGAGCTATGGCTACTGCAATCTGGACCACTCCCAATCGGACAGCACCGCGCTGGCCGAGGAAGTGGCGCTGGCGATTGCCTATAACGGCATCAGCCAGGCAGTCATGCTGGTCACTCCCACCGACCTGGAAGACTTCATCGTCGGTTTCAGCCTCGGCAGCGGCATCATCGAAGATTCATCGGACATCTATGACCTGCAACTGAGCGGCACGGGTGCCGCGCACTATGCCCAGGTGACCATCGCCAACCGCGCCTTCTGGAACCTCAAGCAGCAACGCCGGCAGTTGGCGGGCACCAGTGGCTGCGGATTGTGCGGGGTGGAAGCGGTGGAACAGGCCTTGCCAAACCTCAAGGTGCTGCCCGGCGCACCACTGCCCGCGGCGCAATGGCTCGATGGCCTGCGTGACCGTATCAGCCAGTTCCAGCCCCTGGGCCGACATTGCGGCGCGGTCCATGCGGCGTTGTTCATGAACGCCCAGGGTGAATTGCTGCTGGGCCGCGAAGACATTGGCCGGCACAACGCCCTCGACAAGCTGATCGGCGCATTGATCCGACAACAGGTTCCGGTGGCCGGTGGCGTGGCGATCGTCACCAGCCGTTGCAGCCTCGAACTGATCCAGAAAGTACTGCGCGCCGGCATCCAGACCCTGGTCAGCCTGTCGTCGCCCACGGGCCTCGCCGTGCAGTGGGCCCGCCAACACAACCTCAACCTCATCCACCTGCCGCAAAAAAGTGCGCCGCGGGTCTACAGCCCTGCGATGGAGAAACAAGCGTGAGCAATCATCAACAAGCCGACCAGAAACCCATACCGCGTTACAAGCCTTACAAGGGCCCAGCCGGTGGTTGGGGTGCGCTGATCAGTGTCGCTCAGGCCTGGTTGACCAGCGACAACGCGCTGAAAAACATCCGCATGATGCTCAAGACCAACCAGAATGGCGGTTTTGACTGCCCTGGCTGCGCCTGGGGCGACTCTCCCGAAAGCGGTATGGTCAAGTTCTGCGAGAACGGCGCCAAGGCCGTGAACTGGGAAGCCACCAAGCGCCGCGTCGACGGTGCGTTTTTCGCCAAGCACAGCGTGACCTCGCTGCTGGAGCAGAGCGATTACTGGCTCGAATACCAGGGTCGCCTGACCGAACCCATGCGCTACGACGCCGAAACCGACCGCTACAAGCCCATCAGCTGGGAAGCGGCGTTCGCCCTGATCGGCAAGCACCTGCAAGGGCTGTCCAGCCCCAGCCAGGCCGAGTTCTATACGTCGGGCCGGGCCAGCAACGAAGCGGCCTACCTGTATCAACTGTTCGTGCGCGCCTACGGCACCAACAACTTCCCCGACTGCTCGAACATGTGCCACGAAGCCAGCGGCGTAGCCCTGGCCCAGAGCGTGGGCGTGGGCAAGGGCACGGTGACGTTCGACGACTTCGAGCACGCCGACGCGATTTTCGTCTGGGGCCAGAACCCTGGCACCAATCATCCAAGGATGCTCGAACCGCTGCGTGAAGCAGTGAAGCGCGGCGCCCAGGTGGTGTGCATCAACCCGCTCAAGGAGCGTGGCCTGGAGCGTTTCCAGCATCCGCAACACCCGCTCGAAATGCTCACCAACGGTGACAAGCCAACCAATACCGCGTATTTCCGCCCGGCCCTGGGTGGCGACATGGCGATCTTGCGCGGCATGGCCAAGTTCCTGCTGCAATGGGAGCGTGAGGCGCAGAACAGCGGCGCGGCGTCGGTATTCGACCACACGTTCATCAATGAACACAGCACCAACGTGCTGGATTACCTGGCGGCGGTCGACGATACGCCGTGGGAACAGATCGTCGAGCAATCGGGCTTGACCTTGGTCGAAATCGAGCAGGCGGCGCGCATGTACGCCAAAAGCGAGAACGTGATCATGTGCTGGGCGATGGGCATCACCCAGCACCGCCATTCGGTGGCGACCATCCAGGAAATCGCCAACGTGATGATGCTGCGCGGCAACATTGGCCGGCCAGGCGCAGGCTTGTGCCCGGTCCGGGGCCACAGCAACGTGCAGGGCGACCGGACCATGGGCATCAACGAGCGTCCGCCGGTGGCATTCCTCGACGCCCTGGAGCGGCGCTTCCAGTTCAAGGTACCGCGAGAAAATGGCCACAACGTGGTCGAGGCGATCCACGCCATGGCCGACGGCCAGGCGAAGGTGTTCATCGCCCTGGGCGGCAACTTCGCCCAAGCCACGCCGGACAGCCAGCGGACCTTCCAGGCCTTGGCCAATTGCGACCTGACGGTGCAGATCAGTACCAAGCTCAACCGCAGCCACCTGGCTCACGGCAAGGACGCGCTGATCCTGCCGTGCCTGGGCCGCACCGACATCGACCTGCAAACCGAAGGCGCGCAAGCGGTGACCGTGGAAGACTCCTTCAGCATGGTGCATGCCTCATACGGCCAGTTGCAGCCGCTGTCGAACCAGATGCGCTCCGAACCGTGGATCATCGCCAGCATCGCCGCCGCCACGCTGGGTAGCCGTCCGGTGGACTGGAACTGGCTGGTGGCCGACTACAGTCGCATCCGCGACCTGATCGCCGATACCGTCCCCGGTTTCAAGGACTTCAATGAAAAACTGAAGAACCCTGGCGGATTCTATCTGGGCAACAGCGCCGGTTCGCGACGCTGGAACACCCCATTGGGCCGCGCCAACTTCAAGTCCAACCGGCTGCCGAGCGACCTTGTGCATGAACGCACCCGTGCCACCGGCCAGTTGCCCGACCTGATCCTGCAGTCCATGCGCTCCCACGATCAGTACAACACAACCATTTATGGCCTCGATGACCGCTATCGCGGCGTCAAGGGCCAGCGTGACGTGTTGTTCGCCAACGAAGCGGACATCATTCGCCTGGGCTTCAAGCCGGGGCAGAAAGCCGACATCGTCTCGCTCTGGGATGACGGTCGCGAACGTCGGGTCAAGGGTTTTACCCTGCTGGCGTTCGACATTCCGGCCGGGCAGGCTGCCGCCTACTACCCTGAAGTGAACCCGTTGGTGCCGCTGGAAAGCACGGGCGACGGCAGCCACACCCCGACGTCGAAATTCGTCGCGATCCGCCTGGAAGCGGCGAGCGAGAATGGACTGATCCTGGCCAAGTCGGCCTGACATACAGTTCATTGGCGAGGCGATTGGATTGTGTGGGAGCAAACTTTGCTCCCACACAGCTCGCTCCCATGAGCGTACTTTTCGAGCGCCCACAAAAAAGGCCGTTTTTCCTAGAAAACGGCCTGTCCGAAGTAGCTAAAGACCGGCCAATTTGCGTTAAGTTCCGACCGTAAAACAATAACTTAGAGAATTGTGCACAAGTCGTGTTACTCGTCGGATTTCGATTGTAAGCAAGCCAAGCGAGCCTCAGGATCGCGCCGTCATCCCTTTGAGGCTCCTCTATGAAGTTCTCCTCCATTCTCTTGTTGTCCCTTAGCCTGGCCAGTGGCATCGCTTGCGCCGGTGGTACTGCCGAAGCGGGTGTGGGCGGCGCATTGGGCGGGGTTTTGGGTTCGGTCGTCGGCCAGTCCCTGGGCGGCAACACCGGTTCCACTATCGGCGCGGCGCTGGGCGGTGCGGGCGGTAGTGCGGTCGGCGCAGACAAACACAGCCGCGGCGAAGCGGCGATCGGCGGCGCGCTGGGCGCGGCCGGCGGCAACGTGGTCGGCCGTAGCGTCGGCGGCAGCACCGGCAGCCTGATCGGTGCGGCGGCGGGCGGTGGCGCGGGTGGCGCCCTGGGTAACTACATGGGCAAGGACGATGACGATGACCGTCGTTATGACGATCGCCGTGGTGATCGCCGCTACTACCGTGACGGCCACCCAGGTCGCGGCCATGCCTATGGGCACCGCAAAAAACATCATCGCCACTACCGCGACTAACGGCTGATCGATACCAGCCGTTGAAGATCGCAGCCTCCGACAGCGCCCAGCGCTGGCAGGAGGCTGCGATTTTTTGTTTCAGACCACCAACCGCTCCAACGCCCCACGTAGCCGATCCGGAATCGCCACCGGCCGATTCGACGCCCGATCCACGAATACGTGAACAAAACGCCCCGCCGCACACGCCTCCTCCTCGCCCGCCTTGAACACCGCCAGCTCATATTGCACCGAACTGCTGCCCAACTTGCCCACCCGCAGGCCGATTTCAATCCGGTCTGGAAAGGCGATCGAGGCGAAGTAGTCGCAGGCCGAACTCACCACGAACCCCACCACGTCTCCATCATGGATATCCAGGCCGCCGACTTCGATCAGGTAGGTATTCACAGCGGTATCGAAAAAGCTGTAGTAGGTGACGTTGTTGACGTGACCGTACACATCGTTGTCGTGCCAGCGCGTGGTGATGGGCTGCAAGTGTGGGTATTCGTTGCGTTGGGGCATCAGGTGTCCTTCATGGTTGTTCAATGGTCTTGACGTGGCACGGGGCTCAGGCCTGCGCGAATCCCTTGCCCTGCGCCGCCAGCTCGCCGATCAGACGCGCGGGCTTCCACTGGTCGCCCTGCTTCGTTTCGAGCTCCAGCAGGCGTGCGTGGATGGCTTCCAGCCCCTGCCCGTCGGCCCAGGCCATCGGCCCGCCCTTGTCCGCAGGGAAGCCGTAGCCGTTGAGGTAGACCAGGTCGATCGCGTGGGCCGACTCGGCAATGCCTTCCTGCAGGATCTTCGCCCCCTCGTTGACCAGCGCCAGCAAGCAGCGCTCGAGGATTTCCTCCGGGCCGATCTCGCGACGCTGGAAGCCCAGCGCCTCACTGACCCGCAACACCAGCGCATCGACCTCGACATCATGCTCGGCCTGTCGACTGCCCGGCTCGTAGTGATAATACCCATTGCCGCTTTTCTGGCCGAACCGCCCCAGCTCGCACAGACGATTGTCCACTTGCACCTCGGGCGCATCCTGGCCCTTGCCCGCCAGCTCACGAGCGCGCCACTCCAGGTCGATGCCAACGACGTCGTACATGCGAAACGGTCCCATGGCGAAACCGAAGCCTTGCAACGCCGCATCCACCTGATGGGGGAACGCCCCCTCCAGCAACATCTTGCGCGCCTCCAGCACATAAGGATGGAGCATCCGGTTGCCGATGAAGCCATGGCAGTTGCCCGATATCACGCTGACCTTGCCCATGCGCTGGCCCAGCGCCAGGGCCGCATCCAGCACCGCTTTGGAGGTTTGTGCGCCGCGAACGATCTCCAGCAGCTTCATGATGTGCGCCGGGCTGAAGAAATGCAGGCCCAGGACTTGGGCTGGCCTGTGGGTGACAGCGGCGATGGCATCGATGTCCAGCGCCGACGTGTTGCTCGCCAGGATGGCCTCGGGTTTGAGCAGACCGTCCAGCTCGCGAAAGATGGTCTGTTTGAGCTCCAGGTTTTCGTAGACCGCTTCGATCACCAGGTCCACCTCACGGATCGCCGCGTAATCATCCGCCCGTGTCACCCTGGCGATCCGCGCATCTGCCTCACCCTGGTCGATACGGCCCTGGCGCACACCATGGGCATAGGTCTCGGCCACGGCAACCAGTGCCTGCTCGAGCATCTGCGAATTGTTGTCGACCCACTGCACCGCCACGCCGGCGTTGGCCAGGCACATCACGATGCCCCGTCCCATGGTGCCTGCACCGACCACTGCGGCGCGCTGAATGTCGAAAGGTGTCTGGCTCATGTTGGCTCTCTTGTTGGCGATCCGAAGACAGCCTTCACCTTAGTCAGGCGCCGAATGTTTTTGAAATTTATTCGTGTGATGAAGGGCATTCAGCGGATGGATGCAGCTCACAGATGCGCTTGAGTCCACTGGCGAACTTCCGCGTATGGATACGCTTCCAGCGCGGCATACCCAGGAATCTTCCGTGCCTTCAATCGGGTGAACAGCGGCACACTGATCCCGCACAGGAAGCGGGTGAGGCGCTCGGCAGACGGCACGCTGCCGCTGTGCTGCTCATGCTTGTGGATAAAATCGCCACACAACGCCTCGAAGCTTTTATCCACAAGCGTCGGCAGCGCAGGCGGCTCCGGCAGGCGAGCGATCTGCCCATGGCACACCGAACAATGACCACACGGGTGTGGCGCACTGTCGTCGCCGAAATACTGCGCCAAGCGATGACCCAGGCAACGGTCGGTGGCGAACAATTCGAGCATGGCGTGGATCCGCGCGATTTCACCGTGTTCGTGCCGGGTGAAATAGGCATGCAGCTCGGCACTCAAGGCCTGCACATCCAGATCCGCTTCCAGCACGCTGTACACCTCGGTCATCTGTTTGCTTTCCAGTTCGATCCAGCCCTTCTCCTGGAAATAATCCAGAGCCTTGACCACCCGATTACGCTCAGCGTGGTACTGCCGGTGCATCCCGTCGAAATCCACCGTGGCCCAGCTCCGGGCGCGACTGGAGGTCTGGATGATGGCCGCGACGAAGTCCCTTCGCTCACCTTCGAAGCGCTCCAGCAGCTCCTGCGGCTCGGTCAGGAGCTTGAAGCGATACTCCGCGAAATAGGCATAGCGCGGCGCAATCAGCCGGCGCAGCTCCAACTGGACCAGCAACGTCTTGAGCGGCAGTTGCCGGATGTTGCTCTGGTCCGCCAGCGGACCCAGCAAGAACTCCCATTGCCCATCGGCGGCGGCCTTCAGTTCATCGAGCACGCAAGCAATGCCAGCGAGCTCCGGTGTATCGCCGTACACAAAGTTCTCCAGCACGTTGAGACTGTCGCGGTTGGCCAGCACCAGGCAATCGGACGGCTGCCCGTCGCGCCCGGCCCGACCGATTTCCTGGCTGTAGTTTTCAATGGACTTGGGCAGGTCGAAATGCACCACGTTGCGGATGTCGCTCTTGTCGATGCCCATGCCGAAAGCGATGGTGGCGACAATGCAATTGGATTGCCCGTCCATGAATCGCCGCTGGATGGCTTCCCGTTGCTCATGGGGCAAACCAGCGTGATAGGCCTCGGCCTCGATACCGTGCTGGCTCAGGTATTCGGCGATCTGCTCGGCTGCCCGACGCGCGCGCCCAACCACTGCACCAGCCGTGCGCGCTTGGCGACACCCGGCACGGGTTCGATCAACAGATTGAGGTTAGGTCGGTAGAACCCGGTCGTCACCACATCGGCGGCGGCAATGGCGAACTTCGCCTGCATGTCGGCGATGACCTTGGGTGTGGCGGTGGCCGTCAACAGCAATACCTGGGGAATGTTGAACTGGTGCTGGTAATCGGGAAGCTTGAGGTAGTCAGGTCGGAAGTTATGCCCCCATTCCGAAATGCAGTGGGCCTCGTCCACCACCAGCAACGAAATCGGCACCTGCTGCAGGAAATTGCGAAAGCGCTCGTTCTTCAGGCGCTCCACGGAAATCATCAGGATCTTCAACTCGCCCGAACGGGCTCGCGCCATGGCGTCGCTGGCTTCGTCACGGCTCTGGGCCGAATCGATACTGGCCGCCGCGATGCCGTGGCGCTTGAGGAACGCCAACTGGTCCTGCATCAACGCCAGCAGTGGCGAAACCACCAGGGTCAGGTGCGGCAGGAGCAGGGCCGGCAATTGATAACACAGGGACTTGCCCGAGCCGGTGGGGAAGATGGCTGCCGCCGACCGACCGGCCAGTACGGCGCCGATGGCCGCCTCCTGACCGGGACGAAACTGTGGATAACCGAAAACCTGTTCCAGGGTGCTGTGCATGCGCGGTCGCTCCTTTGACTGCTGCGATGCCCAAAGCCTAGCGGGACAACGCAGCGCGTCGAGAAAAGGTCGGGGTAAAAACGATACCGGATGATACAGCGTCGAGCGCCTTTGCCTTGCCACGAGCAGATACAAATCCGGGCAATTTGATGTCTCGTCCCGACTTCGCCACCACGGTAAGGTGCGCCGACAACTCATGCTGTACGTCAAGGCCAGGAAGCCTGACGCTCGATTTCAATTCTTCAAGGAACGAACCATGCCACACCCGCTTTCCGCTCTACGCGCGCTGACGATCACGTCGGCCTCATTGCTCGCCGGTTGCTTGACCGTCCCCGATCCACCCGCCGTGGATCCTGCCCAGTTCGAAACCCCGGAGTATCACGCTCAACGAGGCTTGGCTGTCGTCAAGGCATCAGCGCTCTACGCTCGTGGCGGGACTGGCCAGGATGTTGTCGTGGCGTTGATCGACTCGGGACTCAACGCCAGCCTCGAGGAGTTCGAGGGCAGACTGGGTGATCCTGGATTCGACCATGTCGAAGACCGTCCCGGCACCGTTGACCGCATCGGTCATGGCACGCAGATGGCCGGTATTCTCGCCGCCAACAAGGACGACCAGGGCATGCACGGCATCGCGTTCAATGCGCGGTTGATCCCCTTTCGCTTTGGCGACGACAACGAGCCGTTTTTCTTCGACAGCGAAATCGCCCGGTCCTGGCAAAGTGGTTTTGACAAGGGTGCCCGGCTGTTCAACAACTCGTGGGCCAACGCCATTCCCGCCACCGAGATCAATGAGGCGCGCTACAACCAGGTGATGCCCGACTCCCTGGCCGTCGCTCGAAAACTGGTCGCGGACGGCGCCGTGTTGGTCTTCCCCACCGGTAACGAACTCAAGCGCGAGCCCCTGGCCGAGCCAGGACTGCCGGTCGCATTGCCAGAACTGGAAAAAGGCTGGATCGCAGTGGTGGCGTTGAAGAACGACGGCAGCGCCATCAACGGCAAATCCAACTATTGCGGCGTCGCAGCCGCCTGGTGCATCGCCGTTCCCGGCGGCGACGCCGGTGCACAGGCCGGCCTGCTCACCGTTGGCAAGGACGGCCGCTACGTGCAGACCGCTGGCACATCTCCCGCCGCCGCGTTGGTCAGTGGCGCACTGGCGGCGCTGCAAAGCCTTCACCCGCAACTCAGCCCGCAGCAGATACGCGAACATCTGCTGGCGACAGCCAACCGCACAGGTATCTACGCCAACAGCGAAGCCTATGGCAGAGGATTGATGGACCTTGAGGCCGCCGCACTACGCATGCCTGAACAGATGGCTGACTGAACCCAACCCTTATCGCTCGCGAGCCTGGCAGCAATCGACTCGCGATACCCATGAACACTTTGCGCCTGCCCCACCAACGCCAGGACGCCCGCGGTTCGCAGCTTGAAAAAGGAAATAACCATGTCGCACAAACTGAACCTACCTACCGTCCTGATGCTGTCCCTACTACTGGGCGGATGCATGAAATTCCCCGACGACCCGCCAATCCTCGCGACGGTCAAAACCGCAATCGCGACGCCTGCGATTTCTTGATTGCAGCGTTCTTCTTTTTCCAAGGGGCAACGATTTCCCCCTAAACTTTCCACCGGTACAGACGCACCTCTTTTATTCTGGACATTTCATCATGCACCTTGCGCCAGACTTCCCCGATGACCATGCCATGCGCCAACTCATGGAACTGCTCCATGAAGAAATCGGCCTGCCTGAACGCAAGACGATTCGCCTGGGCACTGCGATCAATCTCGACTTGGGTTGCGATGGCGCGGACGCCCGACACCTGATGGAGGCACTGGAGGAGCGGTTCGCCATCGAGCTCATCGACTACGACGCCTACCGCTATTTTCAGCCTGAAGGGTTCGATGTGTTTCAAAAGCGCAGGGCCAAGGGCCGGGGGAACAAGCTGCCACTGACCATCGGCATGCTTTACAAGGCGATCAAGGCACAGCGATGGGATACGCAGGAAGTGGAAGAGGCCTAGCTGATCGGCGTGCCTCAAATAGCCGCCCACAAAAAACCGCCCATGAAGGGCGGTTTTTTCATTCACCAACCAAGCCTTACAACTGCGGACCTGCAGCCTTGATCGCGTCGCTCACGTCGAACTTCTTGAAGTTCTCGATGAACAGACCGGCCAATGCCTTGGCCGCTTCGTCGTAGGCGGCTTTGTCGGCCCAGGTGTTGCGTGGGTTCAACAGACCAGTCTCGACGCCTGGCACAGCCAGCGGCACGTCCAGGTTGATGATGTCCAGGTGTTCGGTTTCAGCATCGATCAGCGCGCCGCTCTGGATCGCCGCGATCACCGCGCGGGTGGTCGGGATGTTGAAGCGCTTGCCGACGCCGTAGCCGCCACCGGTCCAGCCGGTGTTGACCAGGTAGACCTTGGAGCCGAAACCACGGATGCGCTTGATCAGCAGCTCAGCGTACTCACCGGCCGGACGCGGGAAGAACGGGGCGCCGAAGCAGGTAGAGAAGGTCGATTTGATGCCGCTGCCCGAACCCATTTCGGTCGAGCCCACCAGTGCGGTGTAGCCGGACAGGAAGTGGTAGGCGGCTTGTTCTTCGCTGAGGATCGACACCGGCGGCAGTACGCCGGTCAGGTCGCAGGTCAGGAAGATCACGGCGTTTGGTTCGCCACCGAGGTTTTTCGGTGCGCGTTTTTCGATCAGCTCACGGGGGTACGCAGCGCGGCTGTTCTGGGTCAGGCTGTCGTCGGCGTAGTCGGCCTTCTTGGTGACCGGGTCCAGGACGACGTTTTCCAGTACCGCGCCGTGCTGGATGGCTTTCCAGATCACCGGCTCGTTCTTCTCGGACAGGTCGATGCACTTGGCGTAGCAGCCGCCTTCGATGTTGAAGACCACGCCCACGCCCCAGCCGTGTTCGTCGTCACCGATCAGGTAACGGCTTTCATCGGCGGACAAGGTGGTCTTGCCGGTGCCCGACAGGCCGAAGAACAGGGTCACATCGCCCTCTTCGCCCATGTTCGCGGCGCAGTGCATCGGCAGCACATCAACGGCTGGCAGCAGGAAGTTCTGCACGGAAAACAGGGCTTTCTTCATTTCACCGGCGTAGCGCATGCCGGCGATCAGCACTTTCTTGGCCGCAAAATTGATGATCACGGTGCCGTCGGAGTTGGTGCCGTCGCGCTCAGGCTCGCAAACGAAATTCGGCGCGTTGAGGATCTGCCATTCATCCTTGCCGCCGGCGTTGTATTGCTCGGGGTTGATGAACAGGCAACGGCCAAACAGGTTGTGCCACGCCGTCTCGGTGGTCATCTTGACCGGCAGGTAGTGCGCAGGATCGGAACCTACATGCACATGGGAGACAAAACGCTCGCGCTCGCCCAGGTAGGCTTCGACGCGGTTCCACAGGGCATCGAACTTGTCGGCCGGGAACTTGCGGTTGATCGGTCCCCAGGCGATGGCGTCCTGGGTGGTTGGCTCTTCCACGATGAAACGGTCGACTGGCGAGCGACCGGTACGATGACCGGTACGGACAACCAGCGCGCCAGTATCGGCAAGCTCGCCTTCACCGCGACTCAGGGCTTCTTTGACCAGATCATCGACACTCAGATCGGTGTACACGGCGTTATTGGCTTGCGTCATGAGATTCCCCGTCGGCCCGTGGCCGAGTGCTCCAAACGTTTTGTAGTAGGAAGTCGCGCACTACTACCCGAAAAAAGTGGGCCGGATTATGCCAGAAAAGCCCAAAAAAAGTAGGGCCCTCCTGTCAGTACGGCGTAAATCCGGCGTTTGCCAGGAGATTTACCTGCGCTGAACCGTTTTAGTGTCGGGTATCTGACGGTGTGTCGACACCCGCACCGGCGAACAATTGAGCGATGTCCGCCGCGTCGAACAGGTAGCGCTCGTTGCAAAACTGGCAGTCGATCTCAATGGCACCGCCATGTTCGATCACCAGTTGCTGCGCATCTTCCAGACCCAGACTGACCAGCGCATTGCCGGAACGTTCACGAGAGCAACTGCATTGGAAGCGCAACGACTGGCCGTCGAACAAGCGTACCTGCTCCTCGTGATAGAGGCGATGCAGCACGGTTTCGTTGTCCAGGCTCAGCAGTTCATCGGCGCTCAGGGTGCTGGCCAGAGCGGTGATGTGCTGCCAGCTGGCGTCGCGTTCCTCCGGATCGCGAAGGCGATCGGCAGGCAGTTGTTGCAGCAGCAAACCGCGCGCGCGCCGCCCGTCGGCGTAGAGCCAGAACCGGGTATTGGTCTGCTGGGACATGACGAAGTAGTTGGTGAAGCACTCGGCCAGGGTCGCGCCGTCGAGATCGACGATGCCCTGGTAGCGCTTGCCATGGGTGGGGTCCACCGTCAGGGCCAGCACGCCATTGGGCATCATGTCGGCCAGGGTCGCGTCGGGCGCGATCTGCTCGGCGTGATAACGGGCCAGGCCGCGGATTTCGCGCTCGCTGGAGCACTCGATCATCAGCAGCGGGACCGGCCCCTCGGAGCGCGCCTGGAGAATCAGCAAGCCATCGAACTTCAAGGTGCCCACCAGCAACGCCGCAGCCGCCATCAGCTCGCCGAGCAGTTGTGCGACCGGCTCCGGATAGGGGTGCTTGGCGAGGACTTCGGCGTAGCTACGCTCCAACGCCACCAGCTCGCCACGGGCGTCGCTGTCATCGAAGATGAAACGTTGGGTGTAGTCGGTATCCGGTAAATCAGTCATAGGATCTGGTATCTGAGGTGATGACAAATGATGGCGGGCATTTTATGGGCATTCAGGGTGGGTTCCAAGCAAGGCTTGGGTTTGCCTGACGGGAAGAGACCGATGACTCAATCCGAATGGTCATTGTGGCGAGGGAGCTTGCTTCCGCTCGGTTGCGCAGCGACCGTCAGATTTTGGGGCCGCTACGCAGCCCGGCGGGAGCAGGCTCCCTCGCCACGGGCCTTGCGCCAGCCTTTTTATTCGTTATTGCTGCCATGAAACTTGAACAGGTCCCGGCGCTGCTTCTTGCTCGGCTTGCCATCGGTGCTGACCCCCAGAGCGCCGGCCTTGCGTTGCGCGGCGGCGGTTTCGCGCTTGGCGATGCTGGCTTCGGTTTCGCGATACAACGCCTGCGCTTCAGGTGCGCCGCGACGCACGATCGACAGGGCCTCGACCACCACGGTCTTTTCATCGAACCCGGTGCGGATCACAAACTCATCGCCGATGCGGGGCTCCTTGCCCGGCTTGCAGCGCTCCCCCCGGTGATGGACCTTGCCGCTTTCGATGGCGGTCTTGGCCAGGGCCCGCGTCTTGTAGAAGCGCGCCGCCCACAACCATTTATCGAGACGGACCTTGTCGTCTTCTTCCTTTTTTTGTGCCACTGCAATTCCTCTTTCTGCCATTAGCCGGAACTGTACTACCGTTTTTGTCGAGCGCACGAATCAGGCCCGACGGATAGAATGCCCTCCAAACCGACGCCGCCCCCATCGCTTCGGCCGGAATCGGTTACAAGCACACACAAGTGCGTAGATAACTGTCGCCATTTTGTGATTATTCTGCGTGAATACCGCGATTCGCGGAGTCCACGATCCGATGCACTGATCGCAGGTTTTTTTATTGAAGACTTTTGACCATTTGACCGTTGTCGGTCTGCGCGAGTGGGTGGCGCTCCCGGATCTGGGAGTCGTGGGCCTGCGGGCAAAAATCGACACCGGGGCCAGCACCTCCAGCCTGCATGCCACCGACATCGAGCCGTTCGAGCGCGATGGCCAAAAGTGGGTGCGCTTCACGGCGCACCTTGGCACGGTGGTGCAGTTGCGCCATCGCCGCTGCGAAGCCCCGTTGGTGGCGCGCAAGACCATAAAGAGTTCCAACGGCCACGCTCAGGTCCGCTACGTGATCAGCACCACGTTGGCGCTGGGTGACCGGGTCTGGCGGGTCGAGTTCACCCTCGCCTGCCGCAAATCCATGCGATATCGCCTGCTACTGGGTTCCAAAGCCTTGATCGACGGCCAATTGGTAGTCAATCCGGGCACCAAATATGTTCAAGAAAAGCCGGCATTCCCGGTGTCCACTACCTCTGCCACAGGTGTTGCATGAAGATCGCTGTGCTGTCGCGTAATCCGCGTCTGTATTCCACTCGTCGCCTGGTTGAAGCCGGGACCGAACGTGGCCATGAAATGGTGGTGATCGATACCCTGCGCGCCTACATGAACATCGCCAGCCACAAGCCGCAGATCCACTACCGTGGCAAGCCGCTGGAAGGGTTCGACGCGGTGATCCCGCGCATCGGCGCATCGGTGACGTTCTATGGCTGCGCGGTGTTGCGCCAGTTCGAAATGATGGGAGTATTTCCCCTCAACGAGTCCGTGGCCATCGCCCGTTCCCGGGACAAGCTGCGCTCGCTGCAATTGCTGTCGCGGCGCGGGATCGGCCTGCCGGTCACCGGTTTTGCCCACTCGCCCGACGACATTCCCGACCTGATTGCGATGGTCAACGGCGCACCGCTGGTGATCAAGGTGCTGGAAGGCACCCAGGGCATCGGCGTGGTCCTGTGTGAAACCGCGACGGCGGCGGAGTCGGTGATCGAGGCATTCATGGGCCTGAAGCAGAACATCATGGTCCAGGAATACATCAAGGAAGCCGGTGGCGCCGACATTCGCTGCTTCGTGGTCGGCGACAAAGTGATTGCCTCGATGAAACGCCAGGCCAAGCCCGGTGAGTTCCGCTCCAACCTGCATCGCGGTGGTAGCGCCAGCCTGATCAAAATCACCCCGGAAGAGCGCATGACCGCCCTGCGGGCCGCAAAAGTCATGGGCCTGGCCGTGGCGGGCGTGGACATCCTGCGCTCCAACCACGGGCCACTGGTGATGGAGGTCAACTCCTCGCCGGGCCTGGAAGGCATCGAGACCACCACCAGCAAGAACGTGGCGGGAATCATCATCGAGCATCTGGAAAAGAATGGCGGGCCGAACATGACCCGGACCAAAGGAAAAGGCTAAGTCAACATAAAACCCTGGGGGCGAGCCTTTGTGGGAGCCGAGCTTGCTCGCGATAATGGTGCGCCAGTCAAGATCAACTTTACTGATCCACCGCCATCGCGAGCAAGCTCGGCTCCCACAGGCCCTCTGGCTCCCACGGGTTCTCTGTCTTACTTGAGAGAGATGGCTACACCGCATCCCTTGGCAGCATCAGCCCCAACGGCAACCGCACTCGAGCTTCCAGCCCGCCACCGGCGCGGTTGCGCAACTCGACGTTGCCGCCGTGCATCGAGGCGATACGCTTGACGATGGCCAGGCCCAGGCCCGTGCCTTTCCCACCCCGGGCGCGATCGCCCCGGGTGAAGGGATTGAAAATGGCTTCCAGCTCCGAGGGATCGATACCGGCGCCACGGTCCATGACGCTCAGTACCACGTAAGGCGCGCTGGTGTCGCCGGAGACATAGGCCGCCACTTCGACGCCAGCGCCGGCATGGTTCAGGGCATTGCCGATCAGGTTGTTCAACAAGCGCTTCATCGACACCCGGCGCAACGGGAACGGCTGAATCGGTTCCAGGCGCAGGTGCACTTTCTCGTCGTTCTGGTTATAGGGCGCGACCACCTCCCGCACCAACTCACTGAGGTCCACCTCTTCCACGGACTCATCACGCCCGTCGCGTATGAACGCCAGGAACTGGTCGAGAATCGCGTCCATGTCCTCGATATCGCGGACCATCTCGTTGGTCAGGTCGGTGTGCTCGCCCATCAACTCCAGCGACAACCGCAGCCGGGTCAAGGGCGTGCGCAGGTCGTGGGAGACGCCCGCCAGCATCAGCTCGCGTTCGCGCCCGGCCTGTTCCACATCCTCGGCCATCTGGTTGAAGGCGCGGTAGACCTCGGTCATCTCGCTGGGCGTATCGCTGATGGGCAGCCGCACGCTGCGCCCCTGGCCCAATTGGCGGGCGGCGTAGACCAGGCGTTTCAACGGTTGGTTGAGCTGGCTGACGAAGATCCACGCCGACGCCGTCGACAGCAAGCCGATGGCCAGGAACCAGCCGAGCACGTTCCAGATTTTCTGGCCGCGCAACGGATGCGGGTACAACGGCACTTTCAGCCAGCCATCCCCCAGGCTTGGAGCCCGGACCCAAAGCGCCGGCGGCGAGTGCATGCGCAATCGCACCTCGGTATCGGCGCCCAGTTCGGCCTGCATCTGGCGTTGATAGATCTCGCTGTAGGGCCAATGCTGCTCGCCCTCCGGCACGCCAGCACCGACGACACGGATCAGCGTCGCCGCCTCGGCAATTTTCGCCCGGTTGGTTTCGTCCGCCGCCCAATAGGCCCGCAGGGTCAAGGCAACGCCGTGGCTGTACTGCCGGTCCACGAGCACGTCTTCGTTCATCAGCAGGTACACCAACGTCAGTGCCTTGGAGAAGAGCACGACGATCAGCACCAGCCAGAGGGTGCGGGAGAAGAAACTCTGGGGGAACCAAACGGGGGTTTTCATGAATAACCGCTACACACTTGCAGGAGCGAGCGATGCTCGCACAATGACAGACCGCGAGTCGCCTGGCAGAAGACATTTCAACCGGCCAGGCCACCCGCTCCTACAAATCGCCGATCACTTGCTGGCGGCACCATCCGGCACGAACACATAGCCCACGCCCCAGACGGTCTGGATATACCGCGGCTTGGAAGGATCAGGCTCGATCATCCGGCGCAGGCGGGAAATCTGCACGTCGATGGAACGCTCCAGCGCATCCCATTCACGACCACGGGCCAGGTTCATCAGCTTGTCGCGGGTCAGCGGTTGGCGGGCGTTCATCACCAGGGCCTTGAGCACGGCGAACTCACCGGTGGTGAGCATGTGGACCTCATCGCCGCGCTTGAGCTCACGGGTGGCCAGGGACAGTTCGTAGTCGCCGAAGGTCACGCTTTCATCTTCGCTGCCTGGCGCCCCCGGCACCGGCGCCGACTGGCGGCGCAGCACCGCCTTGACGCGGGCCATCAGCTCGTCGGGGTTGAACGGCTTGGCCAGGTAATCGTCGGCGCCCAGTTCCAGGCCCTTGATACGGCTCAGCTCGTCGCCCTTGGCGGTGAGCATGATGATCGGGATCTGGTTGTTGGCGCCGCGCAGGCGGCGGCAGGCGGTCAGGCCGTCTTCACCGGGCAGCATCAGGTCGAGTACGACCAGATTGAATACTTCACGGGCCAGCAACCGATCCATTTGCTCGGTGTTCGGTACGGTGCGGGCGCGGTAGCCCTTGCTGACGAAAAAGCGTTCCAGCAGGCTGCTCAGCCCTGGATCGTCGTCAACAATAAGAATTTTTTCGCCTTCAGCAGTTTGTGCAGTGCTGCTCATAGGAAGCTCCTTTGATCTCGGCGCGCATTATGGCCTAGCTGCCGTTATACGCACCGTGTGCATTGTTAGCAGATTTTTCCTCTATCTCCACAAATCCGGGTATCAAGCCTACAGACCATGTCCCCCCCTCGGAACGGAACGCTGGTTATAATGCGCAGCCTTTTGTGCCAGGGAATGTCGGATCGTGATCCCGGCGTGCCATTTTTTCAGCCTTGGCAAGGCAACTTTTTGAATTTCGCGGGTCGACAGGCAGCCTTTTGACCCAGGCAGCGGCGCATGCCAGGCCGCTCAACCAGTCTCGCCGAGCCCGGTTTCTGTGGTGGCGAGCCTGATTTCACAATTTGTCAGGTGGTTTTATGGACAGCATCAACAGCCGCATCGCCGAGGAACTCGGTGTACGCCCACAACAGGTCGAAGCGGCCGTCGCGCTACTCGATGAAGGTTCCACGGTACCTTTCATCGCCCGTTACCGGAAAGAAGTGACCGGCAGTCTCGATGACACCCAATTGCGGCATCTGGAAGAACGCCTGCGCTACCTGCGAGAACTCGACGAACGGCGCATCAGCATCCTGGCCAGCATCCAGGAGCAGGGCAAGCTGACCCCGCAACTCGAGCGCGACATCAAGCTGGCCGACACCAAGACTCGTCTCGAAGACTTGTACCTGCCCTACAAGCAAAAGCGCCGCACCAAGGGCCAGATCGCCCTGGAAGCCGGCCTCGGCGAGCTGGCCGACGGCCTGTTCAACGATCCGACCCTGGCCCCGGAAATCGAAGCCGCGCGCTTCGTCGATGCCGAAAAAGGCGTGGCAGACGTGAAAGCGGCGCTGGAGGGTGCCAAGTACATCCTCATGGAGCGTTTCGCCGAGGACGCCAACCTGTTGGAAAAACTGCGCAACTTCCTCAAACAGGAAGCCATCCTCAGCGCCCGGGTGATCGCCGGCAAGGAAGAGGAAGGCGCGAAGTTCCGCGACTACTTCGAACACGACGAACCGCTCAAAAGCATGCCGTCCCACCGCGCTCTGGCGATTTTCCGGGGTCGCAACGAAGGCATCCTCAGCTCCGCGCTGAAGGTCGGTGAAGAATTGCCCGGTACCATGCACCCGTGCGAAGGCATGATCGGCCAGCAGTTCGGCATCCAGAACCAGAACCGCGCCGCCGACAAATGGCTGGCCGAAGTGGTGCGCTGGACCTGGAAGGTCAAGCTCTACACCCACCTGGAAACCGACCTGCTGGGCGAGTTGCGCGACAACGCCGAGACCGAGGCGATCAACGTGTTCGCCCACAACCTGCACGACCTGCTGCTGGCCGCACCGGCCGGTCCCCGCGCCACCCTGGGCCTGGACCCGGGCCTGCGCACCGGTTGCAAGGTCGCGGTGGTGGACGCCACCGGCAAGCTGCTGGATCACGCCACGGTCTACCCGCACGTGCCGCACAATAAGTGGGACCAGACCCTCGCCGTGCTCGCCGCCCTGTGCGCCAAGCATTCGGTGGACCTGATCGCCATCGGCAACGGCACCGCCAGCCGCGAGACCGACAAACTGGCCGCCGAGCTGATCAAGAAATACCCAGCCATGAAAATGACCAAGGTCATGGTCTCCGAGGCCGGCGCTTCGGTTTACTCGGCATCGGAACTGGCTTCCAAGGAGTTCCCCGACCTGGATGTGTCGATCCGTGGCGCGGTGTCCATCGCCCGTCGCCTGCAGGATCCACTGGCGGAGCTGGTGAAGATCGACCCCAAATCCATCGGTGTCGGCCAGTACCAGCACGACGTTTCCCAACTGAAACTGGCCCGTGGCCTGGACGCGGTGGTGGAAGATTGCGTGAACGCCGTGGGCGTGGACGTGAACACCGCTTCGGTGGCGCTGCTGGCGCGGATCTCCGGCCTGAACGCCACGCTGGCGCAGAACATCGTCACCCACCGTGACGAACATGGCGCGTTCAAGACCCGCGCCGCGTTGAAGAAAGTCCCACGCCTGGGTGAAAAAACCTTCGAACAGGCCGCCGGCTTCCTGCGGGTCATGAATGGCGACAACCCGCTGGATTCGTCGGCCGTCCACCCCGAAGCCTACCCGCTTGTGCAGCGCATCGCCGCCCAGACCGACCGCGACATCCGCTCGCTGATCGGTGATGCCGCGTTCCTCAAGCGCCTGGACCCGAAGAAATTCACCGACGAAACCTTCGGCCTGCCCACCGTCACCGACATCCTCCAGGAGCTGGAAAAACCAGGCCGCGACCCGCGCCCCGAGTTCAAGACCGCCGAGTTCCAGGACGGCGTCGAAGACCTCAAGGACCTGCAACCGGGCATGATCCTCGAAGGCGTGGTGACCAACGTCACCAACTTCGGTGCTTTCGTCGACATCGGCGTGCACCAGGACGGCCTGGTACACATTTCGGCGTTGTCCGAGAAGTTCATCAAGGACCCGCGCGAAGCGGTGAAGGCTGGCGATGTGGTGAAAGTGAAGGTCATGGAAGTCGACATCCCGCGCAAACGTGTCGGCCTGTCGATGCGCATGAGCGACACGCCCGGCGAGAAAGTCGATGGCGCCCGTGGTGCCCGCCCTGGCTCGACGCCGCGTCAGTCGCAGAACACCGCGCCGCGCAAGGAAACCGCCACCGCGGCCCCGGCGAACAACGCCATGGCCTCGCTGTTCGCCAACGCCAAGCAGTTGAAGAAGCGCTGATGGACGTGCCGGCCGGGTTGGTGGAAAGCGCCTTCTTCAAGCTGCTCGGCTGCCGCTTGCAGAGCCTGGGGGACGGGGTGGCGCAAGTCGCCCTGGGCCTTGAGCCGCCGTTGCGCAACCGCGGCGGCAAGCTGCACGGCGGCGCACTGTTCAGCCTGGTGGACATCGCCATGGGCCTGGCCTGCTCCAGTGTCCATGGCTTTGACCAGCAGAGCGCGACCATCGAATGCAAGATCAACTACATTCGCGCCGTGTCCGACGGCGAAGTGCTGTGCACCGCCCGGGTCATCCATCCGGGTCGGCGCACGCTGGTGGTCGAAGCCGAGGTGATGCAGGGCGACAAACTGGTCGCAAAAGCGCAAGGCACGTTCGCTGTCCTATAGCTCCCTGTCATCGATTTGGGTTAATTTCGACGCCATGAATGCAGTGTCGGACTTTCCTGTGGGAGCGAGCTTGCTCGCGATAGCGCAGGGTCCGTCAAGATCAACGTTGCTGATCCACCGCCATCGCGAGCAAGCTCGCTCCCACAGTGGGGTTGCGGTGGCTAGCTTTTGGCACGAAAACCAGGCGAAAACGCCAGTTTTAACTTCACCCTTGTAGACCGTCTTGCCCACCCCCATATTGGGGCGACTGACGCGTGAAGGAATTCAACTTGAGCGACCTTTTAAACCGCCGCCTGGCCCTGCTCGGCGAGCGCGCCAACCTCTCCCTGCTCGAACAGTGCCTGCACGGCATCGAGCGTGAATGCCTGCGTGTCACGGACGATGGGCGCCTGGCGCAGACTCCGCACCCCAAGGCCCTGGGTTCGGCGCTGACCAACGAACAGATCACTACCGACTATTCCGAGTCGCTGCTGGAGTTCATCACGCCCGCCCTGGCCAACCCGGCCGATACCTTGCGCAGCCTCGACAAGATCCACCGGTTTGCCTACAGCAAACTGGGTGACGAGTATTTGTGGAGCCCGTCGATGCCGTGCCCACTGCCGGCCGAAGAAGAGATTCCGATCGCCTACTACGGCACTTCGAATATCGGTCGGCTCAAGTACGTCTATCGCAAGGGCCTGGCCCTGCGCTACGGCAAGACCATGCAGTGCATCGCAGGTATCCACTACAACTTCTCCTTGCCGGAAAAGCTCTGGCCGCTGTTGCGCCAGGACGAAGCCGCCGAGGTAAGCGACCGGGACTTCCAGTCGTCGGCCTACATCGCGCTGATCCGTAATTTCCGCCGCTACAGCTGGTTGCTGATGTACCTGTTCGGCGCCTCGCCGGCCCTGGACGTCGGTTTCCTGCGGGGCCGCCCGCACCAGTTGGAACAACTGGATCCGGACACCTTGTACCTGCCCTACGCCACCAGCCTGCGCATGAGCGACCTGGGTTACCAGAGCAACGCCCAGGCCGGCCTCACGCCATGCTACAACGACCTGGAGAGCTACACCGACAGCCTGCGCAAAGCGGTGGCGACGCCCTACGCGCCGTACGTCGAAGTCGGCACTCACCAGAACGGCGAGTGGGTGCAGCTCAATACCAACATCTTGCAGATCGAAAACGAGTACTACTCCAACATCCGTCCCAAGCGTGTGACCTACACCGGCGAGCGGCCGATCCAGGCCTTGATGGCCCGGGGGATCCAGTACGTCGAAGTGCGCTGCCTGGACATCAACCCGTTCCTGCCGATGGGTATCGACCTCACCGAAGCGCGGTTCCTCGATGCGTTCCTGCTGTATTGCGGCCTCAATGACAGCCCGCAGCTGGAAAACAACGAATGCGGCAACGCCACGAGCAACTTCCTGACCGTGGTCAAGGAAGGTCGCAAGCCAGGCCTGCAATTGCAGCGCCAGGGTCAAGCGGTGGACATGCAGGCCTGGGCCGTGGAATTGCTGGAAAACATCGCCCCGCTGGCTTCGCTGCTCGACCAGAGCCACGGTGGCGATGCCCATCGCCAGGCACTGGACGCGCAATTGGCGAAAGTCCGCGATCCGTCCCTGACGCCTTCCGCCCAGGTGCTGGCCGCCATGGCCGAACATCAGGAAAGCTTCGCCCAGTTCTCCCTGCGCCAAAGCAAGGCCCACGCCGAATTCTTCCGCGCCGAGCCGTTGCCTGCCCAGGAGCAAGCGACATTCGAAGAGACCGCACGCGAGTCGCTGGTCCAGCAAGCCGAGCTGGAGCAGAACGAGGTGGGGGATTTCGATGTGTTCGTGGGTTCCTACCAGGCGAGCATTCTGGCGATCAGTAACTGACCAGCCCTCTTTGGCGGGGATACTCTTGTGGCGAGGGAGCTTGCTCCCGCTCGGCTGCGCAGCAGTCGTGAAATGGGCCTGCTGCGCAGTCCAGCGGGAGCAAGCTCCCTCGCCACGGAGGCTTTAGTCGTTTCCGGATGTTTTTTTCGCAAATAAGCTAATTCGAAAAAGTTATTTATTTTTGAATTCTTAGATCATTTAGTCTCCTCGAACGCCGAACGTCCGGTGGCCTGTTGAGGAGATTTTCCATGTCTTTGCGTTTCCCCCTTCGCCTTCTCGCGGCCGCCTCCCTGGCCGTCACCAGCTTTTTTGCCCAGGCAGCCGACCTGACCGTCGCCTACCAGACCACCGTCGACCCGGCCAAGGTCGCCCAGGCCGACGGCGCCTATGAAAAAGCCACCCAAGCCAAGATCGACTGGCGCAAGTTCGACAACGGTGCCGACGTCATCACCGCCATCGCCTCGGGCGATGTGCAGATCGGCTACCTCGGCTCCAGCCCGCTGACCGCCGCCATCACCCGCAAGGTCCCGGTGGAAACCTTCCTCATCGCCACCCAGATCGGCGCCGCCGAGGCCCTGGTGGCCCGCAACGGCTCCGGGATCAATACCCCGCAGGACCTGATCGGCAAGAAGATCGCCGTGCCGTTCGTGTCCACCGGCCACTACAGCCTGCTCGCCGCGTTGAAGCACTGGAACATCGACCCATCGAAAGTCACCATCCTCAACCTCGCGCCACCGGCCATCATCGCCGCCTGGAAGCGTGGCGACATCGACGCCACCTACGTCTGGGACCCGGCCCTGGGTGTGGCCAAGGAAAACGGCAAGGTGCTGATCACCTCCGCGGAGCTGGCCAAGTTCGGCGCACCGACGTTCGACGCCTGGATCGTGCGCAAGGACTTCGCCCAGAAGCATCCTGAAATCGTCACAGCCTTCGCCAAAGTGACCCTGGACGCCTACGCCCAGTATCGCAAGGACCCACAGGCCTGGCTGGCCGATGCGTCCAACGTCGACAAACTGGTGAAACTCTCCGGTGCCAAGGCCAGTGATATCCCGCTTCTGTTGCAAGGCAACGTCTTCCCCCTGGCGGCCGATCAGGTCGTAAGCCTCGGCGCTCCGACCACCAAAGCCATCACCGACACCGCCGCCTTCCTCAAGGAGCAAGGCAAGGTCGAAGCCGTGCTGCCGGACTACGCGCCTTTTGTCAGCGCCAAATACATCACCCAGTGATCGAACACTAAAAGGAGTCACGGCGATGGCCTTGCTACAGCTGGAGCGCATCAGCGCACAGTACCCCGGTGCGACGGACCCTGTGCTGGCGGACATTTCACTGACCCTGGGGCCCCAGCAGTTGCTGGTCGCCCTCGGCCCGTCCGGCAGTGGCAAGACATCGCTGTTGAACCTGATCGCCGGGTTCGTCGAGCCCAGCGCCGGGCAGATCACCCTCGACGGCACGCCGGTCAAGGGCCCGAGCGCCGAACGCGGCGTGGTGTTCCAGGATGATGCGCTGCTGCCGTGGCAGGACGTACTGGCAAACGTCGGGTTCGGCCTGGAACTGGCCGGCATCCCCAAGGAAAAACGCGAGGCTCGCGCCCGGGAAATGCTTGCCCTGGTGGACCTGGCCGGTTTCGAGCGACGCCGCGTCTGGCAGCTCTCCGGCGGCCAGAAACAACGCGTCGGCCTGGCCCGGGCGTTGGCGGCCGACCCGCGTGTGCTGTTGATGGATGAACCGTTCGGCGCGCTGGACGCCTTCACCCGCGAACAGATGCAGGAACTGTTGCTGCAGGTCTGGCAGCGCACCGCCAAGCCGGTGTTCCTGATCACCCATGACATTGAAGAGGCCGTCTTCCTCGCCACCGACTTGATTCTGCTGGCACCGAACCCGGGGCAGATCGTCGAGCGCCTGAGCCTGGATTTCGGCCAGCGCTACGGGGCCGGGGAATCGGCACGGTCGATCAAATCCGACCCACGCTTCATCGAAACCCGCGAGCATGTGCTCGCCAAAGTGTTTTCCCAACGCAGCGCCACTCGACCCCAGGAGCGCGCATGAGCAGCTACGAAATTCCAGCCGTGGTCCGTGACGCGACGACCCGGCCCACGACCAACGGTTTGAAACCCCATCTGAGTACGCGTTGGATCAGCGGCTTGACCCTGATCGCGTTGCTGGCAGCCTGGTGGGCCGTCACCGCCAGCGGCCTGATCGAACCGCTGTTCCTGCCCCCGCCCTCGGCCGTGCTGCAAAAAGGCTGGCTGCTGGCGACCCACGGCTACATGGACTCCACCCTCTGGCAACACTTGGCCGCCAGCCTTGAACGCATCGGCCTGGGCCTGTTGTTCGCGGTGCTGACGGCGGTGCCGGTGGGCATCGCCATCGGCGCCAACCGCATCGCGCGCGGCGTGCTCGATCCGTTGATCGAGTTCTACCGGCCTATTCCACCGTTGGCGTACCTGCCATTGATCGTGATCTGGTGCGGCATCGGCGAGTTGTCGAAGGTGCTGCTGATCTACCTGGCGATCTTCGCCCCGATTGCCATTGCCACCGCCACCGGCGTGCGCACCGTCGACCGGGCCAAGCTGCACGCGGCGCAATCGTTGGGCGCCACGCGGGCACAGTTGATTCGCCATGTGATAGTGCCCAGCGCCCTGCCGGATATTCTCACCGGCATCCGCATCGGCCTGGGCGTGGGCTGGTCGACACTGGTGGCCGCCGAACTGATCGCCGCCACCAGCGGGCTGGGATTCATGGTGCAGTCAGCGGCGCAGTTCCTGGTCACCGATGTGGTGGTGCTGGGAATCCTGGTGATCGCGCTGATTGCCTTCGCCATGGAAATGGGCCTGCGCGCCCTGCAACGCAAACTGGTGCCGTGGCACGGCCAGACCCATTGATACCCAATGACCACGCCGACCATTCGGCGCCCAGACCGAGAACACTGCGATGAACCGCCCGACCATTACGCCTTTGAGCACCGCCCTCGGCGCGCAGATCGAAGGAATCGATATCCGCCAGCCGCTGAGCCAGGCCCACCGCGATACCCTCGAGCAAGCGCTGCTCGAACACCAGGTGCTGTTTTTCCGCGACCAGCCGATCGAACCGCCCCAGCAGGCGCGTTTCGCCGCGTATTTTGGCGACCTGCACATTCATCCGATCTACCCCAACGTGCCGGAGCAGCCTGAGGTATTGGTGCTCGACACCGCCGTCACCGATGTCCGCGACAACGCCGTGTGGCATACCGACGTGACCTTTCTCCCAACGCCAGCCCTGGGCGCGGTGCTCAGCGCCAAGCTGTTGCCAGCGGTGGGTGGCGATACGTTGTGGGCCAGTGGCATCGCCGCCTATGAAGCCTTGTCAGAGCCCTTCAAGCGCTTGCTGGAAGGCCTGACGGCGACCCACGATTTCACCCGGTCCTTTCCCTTGGAGCGCTTTGGCAACACCGCCGAAGACCTGGCGCGCTGGGAAGAGGCACGGCGGAAAAACCCGCCGCTGTCCCATCCGGTGATCCGCACCCATCCGGTGAGCGGGCGTCGTTCATTGTTCGTCAATGAAGGTTTCACGACACGGATCAACGAGCTGTCGGAAAGCGAAAGCGAGGCGATCCTGAAACTGCTGTTCGCCCACGCCACCCGCCCGGAGTTTACCCTGCGCTGGCGCTGGCAGGTCAACGACGTGGCGTTTTGGGATAACCGTGTGACCCAGCATTTCGCCGTGGACGACTACCGCCCGGCCCGGCGGGTGATGCACCGGGCGACGGTGTTGGGGGATGTGCCGTTTTTTCGCTGAATAGCGAAGGAATCGCCTTTGTGGCGAGGGGATTTATCCCCGCTGGGTTGCGAAGCAGCCCTAAAACCTGCACGCACGATCTGAAAGGCAGACCGTGCTGAGCTGTTCCTGGGGCTGCTTCGCAGCCAGCGGGGATAAATCCCCTCGCCACAGGGGGTTTGTGTTACTCGGCTGACGAAGGCTTTTCCCAAAGATTGATCCCGCCTTCCTGGGCAAATCGGTCGATCTCGGCCAGTTCTTCGGCGCTGAAGTTCAGGTTCTGCAAGGCTCCGACGTTCTCGATGATCTGCTCCGGCCGGCTGGCGCCGATCAGGGCGGAGGTGACCCGGGGGTCGCGCAAGGTCCAGGCCAGGGCCATTTGCGCCAGGCTCTGGCCACGACGTTGGGCGATCTCATTGAGGGCGCGTACGTGGGCGAGGTTCTCCTGCGACAAGTGCGAAGCCTGCAACGAGCCGCCCCCCGGACGATTCACCCGCGCATCGGCCGGAACGCCCTTGAGGTACTTGTCGGTCAGCAGGCCTTGGGCCAACGGGGTGAAGGCAATCACGCCGGTACCCAATTCGTCGGTGGCGTCCAGCAGGTCTTTTTCCACCCAGCGGTTGAGCAGGTTGTAGGCCGGCTGGTGAATCAGCAGCGGGACTTTCCATTCCTTGAGCAGCGCCGCCATTTCCCGGGTCTTCACCCCGGAATACGAGGAAATGCCGATGTACAGCGCCTTGCCCTGCTGCACTGCAGTGGCCAGTGCACTGGCGGTTTCTTCCAGGGGCGTATCGGGGTCGAATCGGTGGGAATAGAAGATATCCACATAGTCCAGCCCCAGGCGTTGCAGGCTCTGGTCGAGGCTGGCCAGCACGTATTTGCGCGAGCCACCGCCCTGGCCGTAAGGTCCCGGCCACATGTCCCAACCGGCCTTGCTGGAGATGATCAGCTCATCGCGGTACTGCTGGAAATCTTCGCGCAGCAACCGGCCGAAATTGATCTCGGCGCTGCCATAGGGCGGGCCGTAGTTGTTGGCCAGGTCGAAATGGTTGATCCCCAGGTCGAACGCCGTGCGCAGCAAGGCACGCTGGGTGTCGATGGGCGTACTGTCGCCAAAGTTGTGCCACAACCCCAGCGACAACGCCGGCAGCACCAACCCGCTGCGACCGACGCGGCGGTAAGGAATGGACTCGTAACGGTTTTGCGCAGCGGTGTAGGTCATCGAAAAGGCTCTCTGTTCGGACGGCGGGTGACAGACGCTAACATTTCACAGACGCCTTGGTCAGGCTGAAAGTTCGCGCAAGGCCGCCGCTGCCAGAAAACCCGAACGCGAGCTATAACGCTGGTCCCGTCGCACGGTTTGGTCGATGCGCTCAAGCAATTGCTCGGGCAACGTGGCGTTGAACCGCACTGACTTTCCGAAATAGGGCGTGACATCAAACTCGACCACCCCCCATATCCCCCCGGCGTATTGTGGATCGTCGAGATGATCGTCGATTTCATGGATCTGCGGCAGCGGTTCGCCGTCGGCTATCAAGCCTTCATAGTGCAACGAGAGCGCCTCTTTCACATTTTCGAATGCCTGGCTCACAGTACTGCCTGCGGAGAAACAACCCGGTACATCCGGGACCGTCACTCCGTAGTCGGAATCGGCATCCTTGTGCAGAACGACCGGAAATTTCATGTGGACGAATCCTTCCTTCAGATCCGGCAACCGCAGCAACCGGTCTGATAACAATGCATCCCCATCGGGGATTTCGTAATCGGTCATGGGCTTCATTTCAGGCCCGCCTGTTTCAATATGCTATTGATCGTGCCTCTGGGCAGATCGGTGTCAGGGTGCTTGATCGTCACCCTCCCAGCCTTGATGGAATGCTTGTACTGATGATGGCTACCCTTGACTGCCACCAGATACCAACCGTCCTCTTCGATCTTCCTGATCATTTCCCGACTTCGCATCACCTTTGCCTTATTCGACAACTCTGCCGGAAAACTCTAGCTGCGAAAAAGCCCCTGATACACACAATACACACCCAGAAAAATATTAGTTCAACTCTCCAACCAATGCACCGCCATCACCACTCGGTCATCGCGCCTGCGCAAACACCTCTGTCACCCAATCCACGAACACGCGAACCCGTGGCGACATGTGTCGGTTGTGGGGATAGAGTACCGACACCGGCATGGAGGGCGGC
The DNA here is from genome assembly GCF_900111955.1 of Pseudomonas sp. NFIX10. NCBI lineage: Bacteria > Pseudomonadati > Pseudomonadota > Gammaproteobacteria > Pseudomonadales > Pseudomonadaceae > Pseudomonas > Pseudomonas sp. NFIX10. The sequence goes on from NZ_FOKH01000012.1 coordinate 156,670, forward strand.
GGGTAGGCGGTGAGGACTTCCTGGATCATTCCCTGCCGGATCGGTTCTTCCATTCGGTAATGCGGACATTGGATCAGGCCCAGGCCGGCGATAGCCGAGGCGGCGTAGATCTCGGCGCCGGACACCGACAACGAGCCCCCGATCGGCACCTCCTTGAGTTCGCCATCGACCATGAACTCGAACGGATAGAGTTTGGCGGTGGTCCGCGAGACGTAATTCACCGCCCTGTGATGTTTCAAGTCATCGAGGCTCTTGGGCTCGCCATACTGGCGCAGGTAACCGGGGCTGGCACAGGTGATCTGCCGAAGATTGGCGACACGCCGGCCGATCAATGACGAGTCCGCCAGCGTACCGGAACGCAGCACGCAATCGACGCCCTCGGCAATCAGGTCGACGAAACGATCCGCCTCGCTGATGAACAGTTCTATTTCGGGGTAGCGCGCCATGAATTGCGGCAACGCCGGAATCACGAAGTACCGGGCCTGGGTGCCGTGCAGGTCTACTCTGAGTTTGCCTTTGGGCGCCACGCCGCGAAACGCCAGTTCGGCCTCTTCAAGCTCCGCCAGCAATTGCACGCAGCGCGGGTAGTAGGCCTCGCCGTCGAGGGTCGGGCGCACCTTGCGGGTGCTACGCTCCAGCAAACGAATGCCCAGCCAGGCTTCGAATTGATTGAGCGTATGGGTCAGCGTGGCCCGGGGCATATTCAAGTCTTCAGCGGCCAGGGTGAAGCTGCTGCGCTCGTATATGCGGACAAATACCCTCATCGCCTTGACTTGGTCCATCTGAATCCCGCGCATTGATTGTTGGAAAATATTGAACAGTCAAGGCAACTCTCGGGCATTTATCGCTAAGAGTAAACATGTGAATCTGGCTTCAATGAACTACGACACTTCAACCTCAAAGGAACCTCACATGACTGTTCAGAATTCGAAAGTTGCCATCGTGACCGGCGCCTCCCGCGGTATCGGAGCAGAGATTGCCAAGCAATTGGCCAGCGAAGGTTTTGCCGTCGTCATCAATTACGCCAACAGCGCCACCGAAGCCTCGAAACTGGTGGTTCAACTGCGCCAGGCCGGCCACCAAGCCATAGCGATCAAGGCGGACGTGTCCTCTTCCGCCGATGTGCGGCGGCTGTTCGACGAAACCGAAGCCCAACTGGGCAAGGTCGATGTGTTGATCAACAACGCCGGCATCCTTCAGGTAATGCCCCTGGCGCAACACAGCGACGAGCTGTTCGAGCAGACGTTCGCCATCAACACCCGTGGCACTTTCAACACCCTGCGCGAAGCCGCGACCCGCCTGAACGACGGTGGCCGGATCGTGAATTTTTCCAGCAGCACCGTAGGGCTGAACCTGCCCGGCTACTCGGTATATATCGCCAGCAAGGCGGCAGTGGAATCCCTGACCCAGGTGTTTGCCAAGGAACTGCGCGGGCGTCAGATCACGGTCAATGCGGTGGCCCCCGGCCCGGTCGCCACCGAACTGTTCATGCAAGGCAAGAGCGAAGAACAGGTGCAGCACTACGCCAAGATGCCGCCCCTGGAACGCCTCGGCCAGCCGCAGGACATTGCCAGCATCATCGCGTTCCTGGTGAGCCCGGCCGCTGGCTGGGTGAATGGGCAGGTCCTGCGGGCCAATGGCGGGCTTGTCTGAGGCTTCGCCCGGCGGCGTCCGCCAAATCGTTATCGCGAGCAAGCTCGCTCCCACAAGGGAACCGGCAGCCCTCCAAGAAGGAATCACTGCCCCTGTGGGAGCGAGCTTGCTCGCGATGAGGCCGGTTAAAGATGGAAAACCTACGGCCTCGCTCAGCGCACCAAATGCAGGAACTGCAGGTGCCGCTCGTACTGGTCGAGGATGTCGTTGATGATTTGCTCCTTGGTGTAGCCCACCAGGTCGTAATCCTGGCTGCCTTCGCTCAAGTGCACCTCGGCACGGTAGTAGCGCCGGTTGTTGAGCTGCTTCGAGCCCATGCCGCCGCGGGCGAAGGACGGCGTGAAGTAGCCACGCATCTGCACCTGGTAAATGAACGGATGCTGCTCGCCGTGACCGATCTCCAGGCTGACGCTGTCGTTGGCCGGGTCGGGCTGGGTCACCACCGTCAGCCCTTTCTCGACGAACACCGCGGTCACTTCTTCAATGGCCGGGCGCACCGTGGTGTCGAGGAAACGGTACACCTCGTCACGGGACGGAAAATGCACCGCCTGGCTCAAGCGCTGACGCCAGCCGCCCGTGCCCCGGCGCGCTCCCGATACCGGCGCCAAGGAATGCAATTGCGCGATCTGCTTCTGGGACTCCAGATAAAACGCCTTGTGCAGACCCCACATCATCAACAGCAGAATCAGTGAGAACGGCAAGGACGTCAGCACCACCGCCGACTTCAGGGCATCGATGCTGCCGGAGAACAACAACGCGCTGGTCACCAGGGCCGTCATCGCGCCCCAGAACACCCGCAGCCATTTCGGCCCATCCTCATCGGGATTGCCACCCTTGGCTGACAGCGTCGAAAGCACCACGGTGCCCGAGTCAGCGGACGTGACGAAGAACACGAAGCTGATGAACACGGTGACCGCGATGACAGTCTTGCTCCAAGGGTAGGTTTCCAACAGCAGGTAAAGGCTCATCGACGGGTTGTCCAGGGCGGACATGCCCAGGGCACTCATGCCGTGGTTCAGCACCTGGTCGATGGCGCTGTTGCCGAAGATGGACATCCACGCCAGGGTGAAGCCCAGGGGAATCAGCAGCACGCCGAACACGAACTCACGAATGGTCCGACCACGGGAAATCCGCGCGATGAACAGCCCCACGAAGGGCGACCAGGCGATCCACCAGGCCCAGTAGAACACCGTCCAACCGCCCAGCCATTCGCTGGGCTCGTTGTAGGCGTACAGGTCGAAACTCTTCATCGGCAGGGCACCGAGGTAATCGCCGATGTTCTGGATCAAGGTATTGAGCAAATGCTGGGTGGGCCCGGCGAACAACACGAACAGCAACAACGCACAGGCCAGCAGCATGTTGATGTCGGACATGACCCGCACACCCTTGTCGACACCGGCCACGGCGACGATGATCGCCGCGCCCATCATCAGCACAATCAGGCCGACCTGGATCCACTGGGTGTGGGCGACGCCAAACAGGTAATCGAGCCCGGAATTGAGGTGCAACACCCCAAAGCCCATGTCCGCACCGAGGCCGAACACCGTCGCGATGATGCCGAAGCCGTCCACCGCATAGCCGATGGGGCCGTTGATGCGCTTGCCGATCAGCGGGTACAGCGCCGAACGCAGGGCCAGCGGCAGATTGTGCCGGTAGGCGAAATACGCCAGGGCCATGCCGACGAACGCAAAGACACCCCAGCCGTGCAGGCCCCAATGCAAGAACAGGATCTGCATGGCCTGGCGCGCTGCCTCGGCGGTACCGGCCTCACCCTGGGGCGGCTGCACCAAATGGGTCAGCGGTTCGGAGACGCAGAAGAAAAACAGCGTGATGCTGATGCCGGCGGCGAACAACATGCCGGCCCAGGACAAATAGCTGAACTCGGGCTCGTCGTGGTCGGCACCGAGCTTGATCTTGCCGTAGCCGGACAAGGCGGTGACCACCACGAAGACCAGATACAGCGTCATCGCGAGCATGTAGTACCAGCCGACCGTATTGGCCGCCCAGTTCTGCGCGGCCAGCAACCAGGCGCCGGCCTGGGCGGGCATGGCAATCACCACCAGGCCGAACAACAGGATGAAGGTCGCGGCGAAGTAAAACACCGGCGGATTCATGCGGACCAGGCCGCTGGGTGGCAGGGACGAAGCACTCATGGACGAGGGCCCCCGGGCAACGAAACAGCGAGGGGCGAAAACGGACTCGGCAAAAGCAAGCCTCCTTATTGTGAGCGGGCAGCAAACCGACGGTTTAACTTGAATGAACGTTCAAGTTAAACATGAATAGGCAGCTAAGGACTAATCGCAGGGCTCAACGGCATGCTTCCTACGCTAGCCTACGGGAGGGTATGACGTTGCCTGGTGAACATTCGTTCAGTGACTAAGCCATATACACAGCCCCCTGTGGGAGCGAGCTTGCTCGCGATGGCGGTATGTCAGTAAATACAGAGGCCAACTGAACCACCGCTGTCGCGAGCAAGCTCGCTCCCACAGGTTTTTCGGCGCTCACACATCATTCGTGCTTCCTATCCCGCGCCGGTTTACTTCCAGACAAATGATTGCCGGTTGCCCACGAATATTCGCGTGCCTATAGTCCAGACATCGCCTACAACCAGTACGGACCCATGATCAAAGAACAGTTGTCTCGCTTTAACCGTCTCGACCTACTCAGCCATCCGACGCCGCTGGAAAAACTCGACCGCCTCTCCACCTGGCTCGGCCGGGACATCTATATCAAGCGCGACGACCTGACGCCCCTGGCCCTGGGCGGCAACAAACTGCGCAAGCTCGAATACCTGGCCGCCGATGCCATCGCCCAAGGCGCCGATACCCTCATCACCGCCGGGGCGATCCAGTCCAACCACGTACGCCAGACCGCCGCCCTGGCCGCGAAGCTGGGCCTGGGTTGCGTGGCCTTGCTGGAAAACCCCATCGGCACCGAAGACAGCAATTACCTGGGCAACGGCAACCGGCTGCTGCTGGAGCTGTTCGACGCCAAGGTCGAACTGGTGGAAAACCTGGACAACGCCGACGAGCAATTACAGGCCCTCGCCGGGCGCCTGCGCAGCAATGGGAAAAAGCCCTACCTGGTGCCGATTGGCGGTTCGAACGCCTTGGGCGCGCTGGGGTATGTGCGCGCCGGCCTGGAACTGGCCGAGCAGATCAAGGACAGCGGAATCGAGTTCGCTGCCGTGGTACTGGCCTCGGGCAGTGCCGGGACCCACAGCGGCCTGGCGCTGGCGTTGAGTGAAAACCTGCCGGCGCTTCCGGTCATTGGCGTCACCGTTTCCCGCAGCGAGGAAGACCAGTTTCCGAAGGTCCAGGGCCTGGCCGAGCGCACGGCAGCGTTGCTCGAAGTCGCCCTTCCGGAAGCGTTCAAAGTGATCCTGTGGGACGAATATTTCGCCCCCCGCTACGGCGAACCGAACGCCGGGACACTGGCGGCGGTCAAGCTGCTGGCCAGCCAGGAAGGCCTGTTGCTTGATCCGGTCTACACCGGCAAGGCCATGGCCGGCCTGCTCGATGGCATTGGCCGCGACCGTTTCGACGAAGGCCCGATCATCTTCCTGCACACCGGTGGCGCACCGGCGTTGTTTGCCTATAACGCAGTCTTCTGAAGATGTGGAAACCCTCAAATGTGGGAGCGAGCTTGCTCGCGATGAGGGTGTGTCAGCTGATTGGAATTGGGCTGATCCACTGCTATCGCGAGCAAGCTCGCTCCCACAGGATGTCATTCCAAACAGGAATATATGGTTGATTTAATATTATTTTCCAATCTATAAAAGCCAACTTATAGTCTCGCCGCAGGCGCATTTGCCGCGAGACGCCCAGGTTGCTTTAAGGCAGGATGTGGCAACCTTTTCGAATCGCGGCTACGTCTTATCTCAGCCAAAATAACCTCTTCATAAGAAAACACAGGGGCTTGTCATGAATTTTTCCGCATTACGTCGCAACCTGTTGGTCGGCTCGCTGGGCCTGGCATTGAGCGCCGGGCTGCTGGGGCAAGCGGTTGCCGGTGAGCAACTGCAGAAAATCAAGGATGCCGGTGAAATCAAGATCGGCCTGGAAGGCACTTATCCACCGTTCAGCTTCGTCGATGACAGCGGCAAACTGACCGGCTTCGAAGTGGAGTTCTCCGAAGCCCTGGCCAAGGAACTGGGTGTGAAGGTCAAGCTGCAGACGACCCCATGGGCCGGCATCCTCGCGGCGTTGGAATCCAAGCGCCTGGACGCAGTGGTCAACCAAGTGACCATCTCCGAGGAACGTAAGAAAAAGTACGACTTCTCTGAGCCATACACCATTTCCGGGATTCAAGCGCTGGTACTGACCAAAAAAGCCAACGAGTTGAACATCAAGAAGGCCGCAGACCTGGACGGTAAAAAAGTCGGCGTGGGCTTGGGCACCAACTACGAACAGTGGGTAAAAGCTGAAGTACCGGGCGCCCAAGTCAAAACCTACGATGACGACCCAACCAAGTTCCAGGACCTGCGCGTCGGCCGTATCGATACCATTCTGATCGACCGCCTGGCCGCGCTGGAATACGCCAAGAAAGCCAAGGACACCACCGTCACCAGCGAGGCCTTTTCGCGCCAGGAAGCCGGTATCGCCCTGCGCAAAGGCGAGCCTGAGCTGTTGGCAGCCGTGAACAAGGCCATCGAGAAACTGCGCGCCGACGGTACGCTGAAGAAGCTATCGGAAAAATACTTCAGCGCTGACGTCACGAAATAATGGAAGCAGCTCTTCAACTCGCACTGGACTCCGCGCCCTTTTTGCTCAAGGGCGCGTACTACACGGTCATCCTCAGCCTGGGCGGCATGTTTTTCGGCCTGCTGCTGGGGTTCGGCCTGGCGCTGATGCGCCTGTCGCGCTTCAAGCTGGTGAACTGGATCGCCCGCATCTACGTGTCGTTCTTTCGTGGCACGCCGTTGCTGGTGCAGTTGTTCGTGATCTATTACGGGTTGCCGCAACTGGGCATCGAGCTGGATCCGCTGCCTGCGGCCTTGATCGGTTTCTCGCTGAACATGGCTGCCTATGCGTGTGAAATCCTGCGGGCTGCCATCAGCTCCATCGAGCGCGGCCAGTGGGAAGCGGCGGCGAGTATCGGCATGACCCGCGCCCAGACCCTGCGTCGGGCCATCCTGCCGCAAGCCGCACGCACGGCCCTGCCACCGTTGGGCAACAGCTTCATTTCCCTGGTCAAGGACACCGCGCTGGCGGCAACCATCCAGGTGCCGGAGCTGTTCCGCCAGGCGCAGTTGATCACCGCGCGAACCTTCGAAATCTTCACCATGTACCTTGCCGCCGCGCTGATCTATTGGGTTCTTGCCACCGTGCTCTCGCACCTGCAGAACGTCCTGGAAGCCCGGGTCAATCGGCATGACCAGGAGTCCTGACCCATGATTGTCGTGGAAAAACTGACAAAGCAGTTCAAGGGTCAGGTGGTGCTCAACGGCATCGACCTGAAGATCGAAGAAGGCGAGGTGGTTGCGATCATCGGCCCCAGCGGCTCGGGCAAGACGACGTTCCTGCGTTGCCTGAACTTCCTCGAAGAGCCTACCAGTGGCCGGATCAAGGTCGGCGACATCGAAATCGACGGCAGTCGCCCGCTGAACCAGCAACAAGGCCTGGTGCGCCGTTTGCGCCAGCAGGTGGGCTTCGTGTTCCAGAACTTCAACCTGTTTCCCCACCGCACCGCCTTGGAAAATGTCACCGAAGGCCCGCAGGTGGTGAAGAAGATGCCCCGCGCCGACGCCGAAGCCTTGGGACGCAAGCTGTTGGCCAAGGTCGGGCTGGCCGGCAAGGAAAACGCCTACCCACGGCGCCTTTCCGGCGGCCAGCAACAGCGCGTTGCGATTGCCCGGGCGTTGGCGATGGAACCGGCGGTGATCCTGTTCGACGAGCCGACCTCGGCCCTCGATCCGGAACTGGTGGGCGAGGTCCTGGCGACCATTCGCGGTCTGGCTGAAGAAAAGCGCACCATGGTCATCGTGACCCACGAAATGGGCTTCGCCCGGGACGTGGCCAACCGCGTGGTGTTTTTCGACAAAGGCGTGATCGTCGAACAAGGCGAAGCCAAGGCCTTGTTTGCAGCCCCCAAGGAAGAACGCACGCGACAGTTCCTCAACAAGTTCCTCTCTGCCGGACACGGCGGCCAGTAAATCAGTGTTATCACTTCCAGGGATGGAAGTGAGACCGTTGCACAAGTTACACGACACAACTTGCAATTACCCCTTACTAAAGCCTCCGTTTTTATATAGGAAGTAACCTATATATAACTCTCGCAACACTTACCCACCGCGCGCCTCACAAACTTAGTTGTCAGATGCAGTTTCCAGCCCTTTTCGAAAAAACCAACGAGCCTAGGAAATTGGCCTGCCGCGCCGCGCATTCTTAACATGTGCACGTAGGATGTTTCTGAAGCCTTTCACAATGAGTTATTAAGCAACCGGCTCTATTGACACTGAAACTGTAGAGCCCTTATCTAGTGCCCGACAGGCGACGCACCGTATTTTAGTTTTGCGCAGTGACTAAGCGCAGACGGACCCTATGGCTACCCCTATAACACCTATATCGCGATGGTCCATCGCCTTTTGATCTTCCCGAAACGGACTTAGTTTTCAAGCCTCAAGGAGAACACCATGACATGTAAGTCGAAGAGTCCTGAATTGGCCGCCCCCACCCTGGCCAATGCCCATCCTGTTGGCATCAATATTGCCAACGCCGCTCACTTGGAAGTAGTCATTGCACCTTATCCCGACATGGACGCCGGTGACCTGATCGAACTGTTCTGGGACAACTGCTACGTCGGCTCGCGCGTGCTGTCCCAGGCCGATGTACTGGGCAACATCACGATGCGGGTCCCGGAGAGCTTCATCGTCAATGGGACCTCGCGCATCCATTATCGGGTGATGCAGGTCGGACGAGGGCCGGCGCTGTCGGCCAAGCAACAGGTGCTGGTGAAGCTCGATTGTCCCGGCGGCCAACCGTTGGCCCTGAGCGGCGATGAAAACCAGGGCTTGGCGCCGGTGCGCATTCCCACCGCCATCCGGCGCCACGGGGTGAATCCGAGCCAGGTCAAGCGCGGCGTACCGCTGACCATCGAACCCTACCTGAACATGGCCGTCGGCGATGCCGTGACCCTGCGCTGGGGCGATGTGCGCATGGACCTGCCTGCGCTCACCGCCAGCGAAGTCGGCCAACCGATCAATATCTGGGTCCCGCCGCAGATCATCCTGGAGGCGGGAGAAGACCTGCGCCTGGAAGTGACCTACTGCATCCTCGACCGCGTGGGCAACAACTCCCATTGGGCACCGCCACGGACGTTGAAGATCGGTTGCGCCAATCCGTACCTGAACACTTCACCGAAACTGGCGCTCATGGCTGCCGAAACGCGCCGCCGAGAGCCATGATGCAAACAGTTAGCCTGCTTTTGTGGCGAGGGCGCTTGCTCCCGTTGGGCTGTGGGAGCAAAGCTTGCTCGCGAAACAGGCGCCTCGATTCTGCAAGACCGCATCGCGTTCATCGCGGGCAAGCCTTGCTCCCACATAGCGGCGGCAAGCGCCCTCGCCACAAAAAGCTGCTTCAGCCAGGGGAGCATACGGGCATCAATTTAAAACCAACCTATCCATATTCCTAAAAGTTAGTTCAAAAATAATTTACACACGCTTAGGGTATATAAACCGGACCACCGGACATTCTTGATTTTTGCTCGCCGCCTTCACTGCGGCGTTTCTTGAGATGTGAGGTGGGTATGGAACGCAACACAATCGCCCCAGTGCAGTATGCCAAGGCACTGCCCGCAGCCACGGAGTGGCTGTAATGTCGGATCTGGCGCAAGCAAAGGTCCAGAGCGACCTGGACATCGCCCCCCTGCTGTTGCCCGCACAGGTGCTGCGCAACGATGCCGAGGCGATCAAAGCCGCCCATGAACTGGCACAGGTCGCCCGTCAGCAAGCCGCGCGTCGTGACCAGCAACGCAAGCTGCCTTGGGCGGAAATCGAGCAATTCACCCGTAGCGGACTGGGCAGCATCGCCGTTCCCCGGGCCTACGGCGGCCCGCAGGTTTCGTTCGTCACCCTGGCCGACGTGTTCGCAATCATTTCCGCCGCCGACCCGGCCCTGGGGCAGATCCCCCAGAACCAGTTCGGCGTGCTCCAGCTGATTCTCGGTACCGGTACCGAACGGCAAAAAAAAATCCTGCTGCAGAGCGTGCTCGAAGGCTGGCGCATCGGCAATGCCGGGCCCGAACGTGGCACTCGCAACACCCTTGAACTCAAGGCGCGGATCACCGCCGACGGTGACGGCTTCGTCATCAATGGCCAGAAGTTCTATTCCACTGGCGCACTGTTCGCCCACTGGGTCGCGGTCAAGGCGCTGAATGACGAGGGCCGGCAAGTGCTGGCGTTCGTGCGGCGCGGCACCCCTGGCCTGCGGATCGTCGACGATTGGTCGGGCTTCGGCCAACGCACCACGGCCAGCGGCACCGTGCTGCTGAACAATGTGCGGGTGGATGCCGACCTGGTACTGGAAAACTGGCGCATCAACGAAACGCCCGGCGTGCAAGGGGCGATTTCCCAACTGATCCAGGCCGCCATCGATGCGGGCATTGCTCGTGGCGCCATCGACGATGCCATCGCCTTCGTGCGCGAACGGGCCCGGCCCTGGATCGACGCCAAGGTCGACCGGGCCAGTGATGACCTCTACGTGATCGCCGACATCGGCAAGCTGAAAATCGAGTTGCACGCCGCCGAAGCGTTGCTGCGCAAGGCCGGACACGTATTGGACCAAGTCAGTGCCGCCCCCATCACGGCGCAATCGTCCGCCCGCGCCTCGATTGCCGTGGCCGAAGCCAAGGCACTCACCACCGAGATCGCCCTGCAAGCCAGCGAAAAACTGTTCGAGCTGGCCGGCAGCCGCGCCACCCTCGCCGAATTCAATCTTGATCGCCACTGGCGCAACGCACGGGTCCACACCCTGCACGACCCGGTGCGCTGGAAGTATCACGCGGTAGGCGCCTACCACCTGAACGGCACCTTGCCGGCCCGGCATTCCTGGATCTGACGACCCGACCTCTGGAGCAGTACATGACGTTTTCTCAACACGTCGCGGTGATCACCAGCGATGAACAAGCCCTGATCGTGGCCAGCGACCTGGCCGATGACTTCCAGCGCGACAGTGCCCTGCGCGATCGCGAGCGGCGCCTGCCGTACCCGGAGCTGGAGGTCTTCTCCCGTTCTGGCCTGTGGGGCATCAGTGTACCCAAGGCCTATGGCGGCGCCGGTGTGTCCAACGTTACCCTGGCCAAAGTCATTGCGCTGATTTCCCAGGCCGACGGCTCGCTGGGGCAGATTCCGCAAAACCATTTCTACGCCCTGGAGGTGCTGCGGGTAAACGGCACTGAAGCGCAAAAACAACGCCTGTACGCCGAAGTGCTCGCCGGTCAGCGTTTTGGTAACGCCTTGGCCGAACTTGGCACCAAGACTGCCCATGACCGCACCACCCAACTGCGCCGCGACGGCGAGGGCTATCGCATCAACGGCCGCAAGTTCTACGCCACGGGGGCGATCTACGCCCAGCGCATCCCCACGTCGGTGGTGGATGAAAACGGCGTGCAACAACTGGCGTTCGTCCCTCGCGACAGCAAAGGCCTGACGGTGATCGACGACTGGAGCGGTTTCGGCCAGCGCACCACGGGCAGTGGTTCGGTGGTGTTTGAAAACGTGTATGTCGCCGACGACGACATCGTGCCCTTCCAAAGTGCTTTCGAACGTCCCACACCGGTGGGGCCACTGGCGCAGATTCTTCACGCCGCTATCGACACCGGCATCGCCCGTGCCGCCTATGAAGACGCCTTGCATTTTGTCCGCACTAAAACCCGTCCCTGGATCGATGCCACCAGCGACGTCGCCACCGAAGACCCGCACACCCTCAAGAGTTTCGGCCAACTGAGCATCCGCCTGCATGCCGCCGAAGCCCTGTTGGAACGCGCCGGCGAATTCCTCGACCGGGCCCAGGCCGACACCCGGGCCGACACGGTCGCCGCCGCCTCGATTGCCGTGGCCGAAGCCCGTGCCATCAGCACCGAAATATCCCTGGCCGCCAGCAGCACGCTGTTCGAATTGGCCGGCAGCCAGGCGACCCTGGCCGAACACGGCCTCGACCGTCACTGGCGCAACGCCCGGGTGCACACCCTGCATGACCCGGTGCGCTGGAAATACCACGCCGTGGGCAACTTCTACCTCAACGACGAAAAACCGCCGCTGCGGGGGACCATCTGATGGCGGCCGGAAAGAAAAAGATCCTGCTCAACGCGTTCAACATGAACTGCATCGGGCACATCAACCATGGCCTGTGGACTCATCCCCAGGACACGTCGACTCAGTTCAACACCCTCGAATACTGGACCGCCCTGGCGCAATTGCTCGAGCGCGGGTTGTTCGACGGGCTGTTCATCGCCGACATCGTCGGGGTCTATGACGTGTATCAACAGTCGGTGGACGTCACGCTCAAGGAGTCGATCCAACTGCCGGTCAATGACCCATTGCTGCTGGTCTCCGCGATGGCCGCCGTGACGAAAAACCTGGGCTTCGGCCTTACCGCCAACCTGACCTACGAACCGCCCTACCTGTTTGCCCGACGCATGAGCACCCTCGACCACCTGAGTCGCGGCCGGGTCGGTTGGAACATCGTCACCGGCTACCTGGACAGCGCCGCCAAGGCCATGGGCCTGACGGCACAAGTGGAGCATGACCGCCGCTACGACCAGGCCGACGAATACCTGCAAGTGCTCTACAAACTGTGGGAGGGCAGCTGGGAAAACGACGCCGTGCTCAACGACCGCGAGCAGCGGATCTATGCCCAACCGGAGAAAGTGCACAAGGTCCGCCACCAGGGCGAGTTCTACCAGGTCGAGGGCTATCACCTGTGCGAACCGTCGCCCCAACGTACCCCGGTGCTGTTCCAGGCCGGCAGTTCCGAGCGTGGCTTGCTGTTCGCCGGGCGGCACGCCGAGTGCGTGTTCATCAGCGGCCAGAACAAACCGGCGACCAAGGCCCAGGTGGACAAGGTCCGCGCCAGTGCCATCGAAGCCGGGCGCAACCCCGGGGACATCAAGGTATTCATGGGCCTGAACGTGATTGTCGGCGAAACCGAGGCGGCCGCCTGGGCCAAGCATGCCGAGTACCTGAGCTACGCCAGCGCCGAGGCCGGGGTAGCGCATTTTGCCGCGTCGACGGGGATCGATTTTTCCCAGTACGAACTCGACGAGCCGATCCAGTACGTCAAGAGCAACGCCATCCAGTCGGCTACCAAGACCCTGCAGAACAACGACTGGACCCGGCGCAAATTGTTGCAGCAACACGCCTTGGGCGGTCGCTACATCACGGTGGTGGGCTCGCCCGAACAGGTGGCCGATGAGCTGGAGTCGTGGATTGCCGAAACCGGCCTCGATGGCTTCAACCTGACGCGCATCGTGACGCCGCAAAGCTATGTGGACTTCATTGACCTGGTGATCCCCGAGTTGCAGCGACGCGGCTCGTACAAGACCGGATACGACACCGGCACCCTGCGGGAGAAGCTGTTCCGCGCAGAGGCCCATTTGCCCGAACAACACACCGGTTCGACCTACCGCCAAAAAGCCCATGGCTCAATTAATCAATGACTGGAATATCCGACATGACCCAGCAATTCCTGACCCTGCCAGTCAAAGCACTGGCCCTGGCCCTCGGCCTGTTCAGTTCGGCGCTGTTTGCCGCCGACGCACCGTTGAAGATCGGCACCACCGCCGCGTTCGCCATTCCCCTGGAAGCAGCGGCTGAAGAAGCCGGCAAGCAAGGCCTGAAGGTCGAACTGGTGGAGTTCAGCGACTGGATCGCGCCCAACGTCAGCCTGGCTTCCGGTGACATCGACGTGAATTACTTCCAGCACATCCCGTTCCTGGAAAACGCCAAGGCCGCCGCCGGGTTCGACCTGGTGCCGTTTGCGCCGGGGATCATCAACAACGTCGGCCTCTATTCGAAAAAATACAAAAGCTTCGACGAACTGCCCGAAGGCGCCAGCGTCGCCATCGCCAACGACCCGATCAACAGCGGTCGCGGCCTGCAACTGCTGGCCAAGGCCGGGCTGATCAGCCTCAAGCCGGGCGTCGGCTACAAGGCCACCGAAGACGACATCGTCGCCAACCCGAAGAAACTCAAGATCCTGCAAGTCGAAGCGGTGCAACTGGTGCGCGCCTATGAAGACGCCGACCTGGTGCAGGGTTATCCGGCCTACATCCGCCTGGCCAAGACCTTCGATGCCAGCTCGGCCTTGCTGTTCGACGGCCTCGATCACAAGGAATACGTGATCCAGTTCGTGATCCAGCCCAAGAGCCAGAACGATCCACGGCTGATCAAGTTCGTCGACATCTACCAGCACTCGCCAGTCGTGCGCGCCGCCCTGGACAAGGCCCACGGCAAGCTCTACCAAGCCGGTTGGGAAGGCTGACATGAACGCCGTCAACGCGCGACTCCGCGACGCAGCCCCCGCGCCGCAAAGCGCCGACCAGACTGAACTGCATCCAGAGCTGAACCGCGCCCACGTGCGCTTCATCGGCCTGGGCAAGACCTACAACGGCAGCCAGGGCCCGGTGGCGGCGCTGCAGGGCATCGACCTGGCGATCCAGCACGGCGAAGTGTTCGGCATCATCGGCCGCAGCGGTGCCGGCAAGTCTTCGCTGATCCGCACCATCAACCGGCTCGAACAACCCACCAGTGGCCGGGTTTTGATCGACCGGGTGGACATCGGCGAGTTCGATGAAGACCGCCTGGTGGAGTTGCGTCGGCGCATCGGCATGATCTTCCAGCACTTCAACCTGATGTCGGCCAAGACCGTCTGGCAGAACGTCGAACTGCCGCTCAAAGTCGCCGGAGTGCCCAAGGAGCAGCGCCAGCGCAAAGTCCGCGAACTATTGGAACTGGTGGGTCTGCACGGCAAGCACAAGACCTACCCGGCGCAGCTTTCGGGTGGGCAGAAGCAGCGGGTCGGGATTGCCCGGGCGCTGGTGCATGACCCGCAGATCCTGTTGTGCGACGAAGCCACCTCGGCCCTGGACCCGGAGACCACTCAGTCGATTCTCGGCCTGCTGCGCGAGATCAACCAGCGGCTGGGCCTGACCATCGTCTTGATCACCCATGAAATGGCAGTGATTCGCGAAGTCTGCGACCGGGTGGTGGTGCTTGAGCAGGGACGGATCGTCGAGCAGGGACCGGTCTGGGAAGTCTTCGGCAACCCGCAACACGAGGTCAGCCGGACGCTGCTGGCGCCGTTGCAACACGCCATCCCGCAAGAGCTGCAAAGTCGCTTGCAGGCGCTGCCGGCGTCGGCGGACGCGGCTACGGTGCTGCGCCTGCAATTCACCGGCGTAGATCGCGAGGAACCGGATCTTGCCGCCTTGTTCAGCGCCCTCGGTGGGCGGGTGCGCTTGCTGCACGGCGGCATTGAACGGATTCAGGGCCACGGGCTGGGGCAATTGCTGCTGGCCGTGAGCGGTTCGTCGTGGGGCGCCGAGGAACTGCGTCAACGGGCGGGCAATTGGGCGCAACGGGTGGAGGTGCTGGGTTATGTGGTTTGATCGGTTGTTGCAGGGTTTCATCGACACGTTCCTGATGGTCGGCGTGTCGTCGTTGATCGCGTTGCTGGCGGGCATACCGCTGGCGGTGATCCTGGTCACCAGCGGCAAGGGCGGGATCTATGAAGCGCCGGCCTTGAACCGGGCCCTGGGCGCGTTCGTGAACCTGTTCCGCTCGATACCGTTCCTGATTCTGATGGTGGCGCTGATTCCGTTCACCCGGTTGATCGTCGGCACCACCTATGGCGTGTGGGCCGCGGTCGTCCCGCTGACCATCGCCGCCACGCCGTTCTTCGCCCGTATCGCCGAAGTCAGCCTGCGGGAAGTCGACCATGGCCTGATCGAAGCGGCCCAGGCCATGGGCTGCCGCCGCTGGCACATCGTCTGGCATGTGCTGCTGCCTGAAGCCCTGCCGGGCATCGTCGGCGGTTTCACCATCACGCTGGTGACCATGATCAACTCCTCGGCCATGGCCGGGGCAATCGGTGCCGGTGGCCTGGGCGACATCGCCTACCGCTATGGCTACCAGCGTTTCGACAGCCAGATCATGCTCACGGTGATCGTGTTGCTGGTGGCGTTGGTCGCTGTGATCCAATTGGGTGGTGACCGCCTGGCGCGGGGCTTGAACAAGCGCTGACGGGAGGAAGCAGTTGACCTGTGGGAGCAAAGCTTGCTCGCGAACAGGCGACACGGTTTCAACTTCACTACCGTGTCATCGTTCATCGCGAGCAAGCTTTGCTTCCACAGGGGGTGACCCGTGGATGTGCGGTATAGTCAGCCCAACGTTTCCCACCCAAGCCAATACCCATGAAGCACACCGCCGACGACCTGCACGCCATCACCGCCACGACCCTGAGCCATTACAACGCCGTGGCAGAAAGCTTTCGCGAGGGCACCCGCGACCATGATGTCAGCCAGAACATCGACGCCTTGCTGCGCCATATCCAGGGCCAGGCACCGCTGCACATCCTGGATTTCGGCTGCGGCCCGGGGCGCGACCTGCGCACCTTCACGGCCATGGGCCATGTCGCGGTCGGCCTCGACGGTTCAGAGGCATTTGCCCGCATGGCACGCCAGGACAGCGGTTGTGAGGTGTGGCAGCAGGACTTCCTGGAACTCGATCTGCCAGCCGAACGCTTTGACGGGATTTTCGCCAACGCGGTGCTGTTCCATGTCCCCGTCCAGGAACTGCCTCGGGTACTTAAGCAACTGCACACCACGCTCAAGCCCGGCGGCGTGCTGTTCAGCTCGAACCCTCGGGGCGAAAACCAGGAAGGCTGGAACGGCCAGCGCTTCGGCGCTTATCACGACCTCGAGGCCTGGCGCACATTGCTCACGCAAGCGGGCTTTGTCGAGCTGGAGCATTATTACCGGCCGGCGGGGCTGCCGCGGGAGCAACAGCCTTGGTTGGCGAGTGTCTGGCGCAGGCCTGCTTAGGATTCGAGGACGCCATCGCGAGCAAGCTCGCTCCCACACTCGATCAGTTGTGAACTCAGTATCGGTGGGCAACACAGCTCCATTGTGGGAGCGAGCTTGCTCGCGATAGCGGTCGCTTGATGGCTTGCCTCATCGCCTGGAAGCTTTCACTCCTGTTTCTTCAGCCACTTCTGCGACAACTGCTCCAGCCTCCCGTCATCCTTGATACGCGTCAGGGCGTTATCCAGGCTGGCCTTGAACGCCGGGTTGCCCTTCTGGAACGGAATCACCAGGCTCGGCGGCGGGCCGCTCTTCTCTTCCGGCTGGAACGACTGCGCCATGACCAACGGACGCTGCGGTTCCTCCTTGCTCGCCAGCAGTTGTGCATCCGGACGGCTGTAAGCGGCACTGAGGTCGAAACGTTCCGCCAGTTCCGGGGTCATTGCTATGTGGTTGATGGCAACGTCGTACTTGCCAGCCTCCACACCGGACAGTAGATCCCCGGCATCGGTGACCACGAAATCGGGCCGTACATCGAGCTCCGCCGCGAGCATTTCACCCAGTTCCACTTCGAAGCCGGTGAGTTTGCCGTCTTCCTTGAAGTTGAAGGGCGCGGTGTTGGCCTCGAGGGCAATGCGCAGTTCACCACGGTCATTGATGTCATCGATCAGTTCGGCATGAGCCAGGGGGCTCAAAAGGGGTAGCAGGCAAATCAGGCCAGGCAGAAAACGCATGGTCACTCCTTTGTATTTATACAAGCGACGCTCGTTTCATGCTCGCTTTGCTATGGTTGTTGCAGGCTTCGACAACGATTGGTCATGAAGTTGTGATGGCCAGGCGGATTTCATGGAAAAACTGGAGAAAAAAATGAAAAGCGTTATGTCTCGTGCCGCGTTGGCCGGTCTGTTATTGGGCGCTTCGATGCTGGCAAGCGCCGCGACACCGGCGCCTAAAGGTGCTGAAGTGTTCATCGTTTCCCCGGAAGACGGTGCGACGGTCGCCCAGGAATTCACGGTCAAGTTCGGCGTCAAGGACATTGCCCTGGCCCCCGCCGGCGATGTGACCAAGAACACGGGCCATCACCATTTGCTGATCGATGTCGACAAGCTGCCTGCGGCCGGCGCGCCGATTCCGACCGACGCCAACCACATGCACTTCGGCAAGGCACAGACCCAGGCCACCATCAAACTGGCCCCGGGCAAGCACACCTTGCAATTGATCCTGGGCGACAGCGGCCACATGCCATTCAAGCCGTCGATCGTGTCCAAGAAGATCACTGTCAACGTGAAATAAACGCATGACTGGCTGACATAACACAAACCTGTGGGAGCGAGCTTGCTCGCGATAGCGGTGTGTCAGTGGATAGATCGACCAACTGGGTCGACGCTATCGCGAGCAAGCTCGCTCCCACAGGTCACGTGCTCGACAAAAAAACGGGAGCCCTTGCGAGGCTCCCGTTTTTTATTGCACGCCAAACTCGGCAAGCGGCTGGATACTGCGCCTTAGAACAACACGCGGCAACGAATCGTGCCATTGATGTGCTGCAGCTTCTCTTGCGCCAGGTCCGAGTATTCGGCGTCGACGTCGATTACGACGTAGCCGACTTTCTCGTTGGTCTGCAGGAACTGACCGGAAATGTTGATGCCGTTTTCGGCGAAGACCTTGTTGATCTCGCTCATCACACCCGGGATGTTCTCGTGGATGTGCAGCAGGCGATGCTTGCCAGGGTGTGCCGGCAAGGCCACTTCCGGGAAGTTCACCGACGATACCGACGTACCGTTGTCGCTGTACTTGACCAGCTTCTCCGCCACTTCCAGGCCGATGTTGGCTTGGGCTTCAGCGGTGGAACCACCGATGTGCGGGGTCAGGATCACGTTGTCCAGGCCACGCAGCGGGCTTTCGAAGACGTCGTCGTTGGAGCGTGGCTCCACCGGGAACACGTCGATGGCCGCGCCGATCAGGTGCTTGTCCTTGATCGCTTCGGCCAGGGCGTCGAGCTTGACCACGGTGCCACGCGCGGCGTTGATCAGGATCCCGCCCTTCTTGATGGCACGGATTTCCTTCTCACCGATCATCCACTGGGTGGCGGCGGTTTCCGGCACGTGCAGGGTCACGATGTCGGACATGCCCAGCAGCTCGTGCAAGTCGTTGACCTGGGTGGCGTTGCCCAGGGGCAACTTGGTCACGGTGTCGTAGAAGAACACTTGCATGCCCAGGCCTTCAGCCAGTACCGACAACTGCGTGCCGATCGAGCCGTAGCCGACGATACCCAGCTTCTTGCCGCGGATTTCGAAGGAGTTGGCCGCGCTCTTGATCCAACCACCACGGTGGCAGGAAGCGTTCTTCTCCGGGATGCCGCGCAGCAGCAGGATCGCTTCGGCCAGTACCAGTTCGGCGACGGAGCGGGTGTTGGAGTACGGCGCGTTGAACACCGCGATACCGCGCTCGCGAGCCGCGTTGAGGTCAACCTGGTTGGTGCCGATGCAGAAGCAGCCGACCGCCACCAGTTTCTTGGCGTGGTCGAAGATCTCTTCGGTCAGTTGAGTACGGGAGCGAATGCCGATGAAGTGAGCATCGGCGATCTTTTCCTTGAGCTGGGCTTCCGGCAGAGAACTGGTGATGTACTCGATGCTGGTGTAGCCCGCCGACTTGAGGACGTCGACAGCCGATTGGTGGACGCCTTCGAGAAGAAGGAACTTGATCTTGCTCTTATCGAGAGAAGTCTTGCTCATCTGCGTAAACCTGTGTCCCGGAGAAAAATGGCAGGGAATCGGACAGCGCATGCTGGCCCGACCGGCGTGACAGCCGTCGCCGCAGAACAGCCGTTGGGCACTACGCTGCGGGGTCGGTATGCTAGCATACGCACCCCGCTAAACACTCATTCCTGCGACGTGAAGCGTTCTCAGGATGACCATGAATTGTTCGAGAGTTCTATCGATGACCCATCCTGCCGTGATAGATGAGCTGAAGACCCTGGTTGAGCCTGGCAAGGTCTTGACCGATGCCGACTCCCTGAACGCTTACGGCAAGGATTGGACCAAGCATTTCGCCCCGGCGCCGACCGCCATCGTCTTTCCCAAGACCACCGAGCAGGTCCAGGCCATCGTGCGCTGGGCCAACGCGCACAAGGTCGCGCTGGTGCCATCGGGCGGGCGTACCGGGCTGTCCGCCGCGGCCGTGGCCGCCAATGGCGAAGTGGTGGTGTCGTTCGACTACATGAACCAGATTCTCGACGTGAACCTGACCGACCGTACTGCCGTGTGCCAGCCCGGCGTGGTCACCGAACAGCTGCAGAACAAGGCTGAGGAACATGGCCTGTACTACCCGGTGGACTTCGCCTCGGCAGGTTCCAGCCAGATTGGCGGCAATATCGGCACCAATGCCGGCGGTATCAAGGTCATTCGCTACGGCATGACCCGCAACTGGGTGGCGGGCATGAAGGTCGTCACCGGCAAGGGCGACCTGCTGGAGCTGAACAAGGACCTGATCAAGAACGCCACCGGCTACGACTTGCGACAACTGTTCATCGGCGCAGAGGGCACCCTGGGCTTCGTGGTCGAGGCCACCATGCGCCTGGACCGTGCGCCGAAAAACCTCACCGCCATGGTGCTCGGCACCCCGGACTTCGACTCGATCATGCCGGTGCTGCACGCTTTCCAAGGCAAGCTGGACCTGACCGCCTTCGAATTCTTCTCCGACAAGGCCCTGGCCAAGGTCCTCGGTCGTGGTGACGTTCCGGCGCCGTTCGAAACCGACTGCCCGTTCTACGCCCTGCTGGAATTCGAAGCCACCACCGAAGAGGTCGCCAACCACGCCCTGGAGACCTTCGAGCACTGCGTGGAACAAGGCTGGGTACTGGATGGCGTGATGAGCCAGAGCGAAACCCAACTGCAGAACCTGTGGAAATTGCGCGAGTACATCTCCGAAACCATTTCCCACTGGACGCCCTACAAGAACGACATTTCGGTGACTGTCTCGAAAGTCCCGGCCTTCTTGCGGGAGATCGACGCGATCGTCGGCGAACACTACCCGGATTTCGAAATCGTCTGGTTCGGTCACATTGGCGACGGCAACCTGCACTTGAACATCCTCAAGCCGGAAAACCTCGGCAAGGACGAGTTCTTCGCCAAGTGCGCGACCGTGAACAAATGGGTCTTTGAAACCGTCGAGAAGTACAACGGCTCGATTTCCGCCGAACACGGCGTGGGCATGACCAAGCGCGACTACCTGACCTATAGTCGTTCGCCGGTAGAAATCGAATACATGAAAGCCGTGAAGGCTGTCTTCGACCCGAACGGCATCATGAACCCGGGCAAGATTTTCGCGATTTGATACCTAAAACACCTGATGAACCCCAGAAGCAGGAGTCGGTAATGAGCTATCAGCACCAGTATGTCGACGGTACACGTATTCATTTCCCGGTGGGGAAAGTGGTGTGCATTGGCCGTAACTACGCCGAACATGCAAAGGAACTGGACAACCCGGTACCCACCGAACCCTTGCTGTTCATCAAGCCGGGCAGTTGTGTGGTGCCACTGGAGGGCGGCTTCAGCATTCCCGCCGACCGTGGCTCGGTGCACTATGAGGCGGAAATCGCCGTACTGATCGGCAAGCCGCTGTCCACCAAGCCCAGCGCTGAAGAAGTACTGGACGCGATCTCCGGCTTCGCCCCGGCCCTGGACCTGACCCTGCGGGACAAACAGGCCGAGCTCAAGGCCAAGGGCCTGCCTTGGGAGGTTGCCAAGTCCTTTGACGGCGCGGCGGTGATTGCCCCATTTGTTTCGAACGCCACGTTTGCCGACCTGACCGACATTCCCGTGCGCCTGACCATCAACGGTGAAGTGCGCCAGGACGGCAACAGCAGCCTGATGCTCAACCCCATCGTGCCGATGATCCAATACATGGCCGGTTGCTTCTCGCTGCAGGCCGGCGACGTGATTCTTACCGGCACTCCGGCGGGCGTCGGGCCGCTGAACGCGGGCGATGAGCTGATCCTGGAACTGCCAGGGACGAGCCGCTTCGAAAGCAGCGTTCGCTAACGGCCAACCTTTGCCCCCCGTGTGGGAGCGAGCTTGCTCGCGATAGCGGTGTGTCAGCCAACATTCGACGTTGAAGGTGATGGCCTCATCGCGAGCAAGCTCGCTCCCACAGGTATGTATGGCGCATCTGCGATCATTTACCGTTTTTTTCACATGCCATCCGGATAATTCCGGGGAATGCGGCATCTGAGCCAGCCACTCCCCTAGCCGAATTTTCTGGAACGCATTTCCCGATGGCCAAAACCCAAGCACTGCCTGTCGCCAAACCTGTCCGCCGTTCGCGCTTCGCCCTGCCCTGGTATGCCTGGTCGCTGCTGGCGGTGGGCGCAGCCTATGGCCTGGCGGTTGCGATGCATTGGGACGACCGCGGCCTGCTTTGGCTATCGGAGCACTTCCAGAGCCCGGCCCAGCGCCAGGAAAGCATCTGGTTGCCGGACTACCACGCCGTGATCGACGCCAAGCCGCTACCGGGCATGGAGAAGGACGAGGCGTCCGATGTGGCCTACAACCCACAGACCAAGACCCTGTTCGCGGTCATGGGCAAGAACCCGTTCCTGGTGGAACTGACCCTGCAGGGCGACGTGCTGCGCAAGATGCCTTTGGTGGGCTGGAACAACCCTGAAGGCGTGACGTGCATGACCAATGGCCTGTTGGCGATTACCGACGAGCGCAATCACATGCTGTCGATCGTCCAGGTGGACGCCAACACCCGCGAACTGAACAGCACTGACTTTCCTCACTATGACCTGGGCGCCTCGCAGAACCAGAACAAAGGGTTCGAAGCCATCGCCTGGGACCCGCGCAACCAGCAACTGGTGCTCGGCGAAGAACGCCCCCCAGCCTTGTTCACCTGGAAAAGCGACGGCAGCCAACTGCTCAAGGGCGACAAGCAGATCCACGTCAGCAATGAACTGGACCTGCGCAACCTCTCGGCATTGGCGATCGACCCACGCACCGGCCATACACTGGTGCTTTCGGCCGACTCCCACCTGCTGCTGGAACTGGACGAAAAAGGCGAGCAAGTCAGCTTCATGACCTTGCTGGGGGGCTTCAACGGCCTGAAGGACACGATCCCGCGCGCCGAAGGCGTCACCGTCGACGACGCCGGCAACCTGTACGTGGTCAGCGAACCGAATCTGTTCTATCGTTTCGAAAAGCAGCGCTGACAGCGCTAACTCTGTAGGATAAGTTCCCTTTCGTTGTAGGGTGTGGCACACCGCCATTAAGTTTCAGTTCAGGCAACCGTGGTATTTCCACCCACCTGTTCTCATCCGAGCCCACCCCAACATGCGTCGACTCGCCCGTCCCAAACCCTTGATCCTGATATTACTGACGCTGTCGCTGATCCTCCTGATCGCCGTCGGTCAACACCTGCGCCTGTTCGAGCGCGCCTGGTTCAACCTCAACACCTATTGGAAACCCACCAGCGAAGAGACCATCGCCCTGGACCGATACCGGGTCACGGTGGAGGCGCAGGTGATCGACGGCCTGAACGATAACGTTTCCGCGCTGACGTTCGATCCGGTCCGCAAGAGCCTGTTTACCGTGACCAATAAAAATGCCGAGCTGATCGAACTGTCGCTGGACGGCAAGATTTTGCGGCGCATCGCCCTGATCGGCTTTGGCGATCCGGAGGCGGTTGAATTCATCAGCGAAGACACTTACGTCATCACTGACGAACGCCAGCAGCGCCTGATCAAGATTCACCTGGAGGACAACACCCAATTCCTCGACGCCGCCGACGCCGAGCAAATGACCCTCGGCGTACACATGAGCGGCAACAAGGGGTTCGAAGGGCTGGCCTACGATTCGGTGGGCAAACGCCTGTTCGTGGCCAAGGAACGCGACCCGATGCTGATTTATGAAGTGCATGGGTTTCCCCACCACAATCCGGAAAAGTCCTACGCGATCCATGTGATCAACAACCCCAAGCGCGATGCCGGGCTGTTCGTGCGCGACCTTTCAAGCCTGCAATACGATGAACGCAGCGGCCACTTGCTGGCGCTGTCCGATGAATCGCGGCTGATTATCGAATTGGATATCGACGGCCGGCCGTTGAGCACGCTGTCGTTGAGCAAGGGTAGCCAGGGCCTGCAAAAAACCGTGCCCCAGGCCGAAGGCCTGGCCATGGACGACGATGGCAACCTGTACCTGGTGAGCGAGCCGAATCTGTTCTATGTGTTCAAGAAGCCACAGCCCTGATGCACCACAAAACCTAATGTGGGAGCGAGCTTGCTCGCGATGGCGATGTGTCAGCCAACATCAATGTGTCGGATAGACCGCTATCGCGAGCAAGCTCGCTCCCACAGGGACTGCTTCACTCAAAAGAGCTATTTCGCCAGCTTACTCAGCCCGCAGGGTCTTCACCCCTTCAGCGGTTCCCAGCAACAGCACATCCGCCGGACGCGCCGCGAACAAACCATTGGTGACCACGCCAACGATGGCGTTGATCTGGCTTTCCAGCGCCACCGGGTTGGTGATCTGCAGGTTGTGCACATCCAGGATGATATTGCCGTTATCGGTGAGCACGCCTTCGCGGTACACCGGGTCGCCGCCCAGCTTCACCAGTTGCCGGGCCACGTGGCTGCGGGCCATGGGAATGACTTCCACCGGCAATGGGAATGCGCCGAGCACGGGCACCAGTTTGCTGGCATCGGCGATGCAGATGAAGGTCTTGGCCACTGCCGCGACGATCTTTTCGCGAGTCAAGGCCGCGCCGCCGCCCTTGATCAGGTTCAGGTGCGCGTCGCTTTCGTCGGCGCCGTCGATGTAGAACTCCAGGTCGCTGACGGTGTTGAGCTCGTATACCGGGATCCCGTGGCCCTTGAGGCGCGCGGCAGTCGCTTCGGAGCTGGCGACCGCGCCATCGAACGCGCCCTTGTGTTGCGCCAGCGCATCGATGAAGCAATTGGCCGTGGAGCCGGTGCCGACCCCGACGACGCTCTTGTCATCCAGTTTCGGAAGGATGAGGTCGACGGCGGCCTGGGCCACGGCCTGTTTGAGTTGATCCTGGGTCATGCGGGCTCCGAAGGTGCCGAGAGGGAACGAAAGGCCGGCATTATAGGCGCCGCAAGGGCCTCGGTCATCGCCTGATTGAACACAGATCCCTGTGGTCGCCCGGCCAAAAGCCGGGTTAGACTCCCTGGTCCTGCCCAACCCGCTCAGTGATGCTTTCCGATGCTTGAACAGTACGTCAAAAAGATCCTCACCTCGCGCGTTTACGACGTTGCCGTAGAAACCCCGCTGCAGACCGCTCGCCAGCTCTCCGAGCGGCTGGGCAACAGCATCTTGCTCAAGCGTGAAGACTTGCAGCCGGTGTTCTCGTTCAAGATTCGCGGGGCCTACAACAAGCTGACCCAGCTCAGCGACGAAGAACGCGCCCGCGGCGTGGTCACGGCTTCGGCGGGCAACCACGCCCAGGGCCTGGCCCTGGCGGCCAAGGTGCTGGGGGTCAAGGCGACCATCGTGATGCCCAAGACCACGCCGGAAATCAAGGTCGAAGGCGTGCGCTCCCGTGGCGGCAAAGTGGTGCTGCACGGCGACTCGTTCCCCGAAGCCCTGGCCTACTCGCTGAAACTGGTGGACGAAAAGGGCTACGTCTACATCCACCCGTATGACGACCCCCACACCATTGCCGGGCAGGGCACGGTGGCGATGGAGATCCTGCGCCAGCACCCTGGGCGCCTGGATGCGATTTTCGTCCCGGTGGGCGGTGGCGGACTGATTGCCGGGATCGCGGCCTACGTGAAATACCTGCGCCCGGACATCAAGATCATCGGCGTCGAACCGGACGACTCCAATTGCCTGCAAGCGGCCATGGCCGCGGGCGAGCGCGTGGTGCTACCGACCGTGGGGCTGTTCGCCGACGGCGTTGCCGTGGCGCAGATCGGCCAGCACACCTTTGATATCTGCAAGCATCATGTGGACGAAGTGATCACTGTCAGTACCGACGAGATCTGCGCCGCCATCAAGGATATCTACGACGATACCCGCTCGATCACCGAACCTGCCGGCGCCCTGGGCGTGGCCGGGATCAAGAAATACGTCGAGTCACGGGGCATCGGCGGCCAGACCCTGGTGGCCATCGACTCCGGTGCCAACGTCAACTTCGACCGCTTGCGCCACGTCGCCGAGCGCGCCGAGCTGGGCGAAGGCCGCGAAGCGATCATCGCCGTGACCATCCCCGAGAAGCCGGGCAGCTTCAAGGCGTTCTGCGAAGCCGTCGGCAAGCGCCAGATCACCGAATTCAACTATCGCTACAACACCGGCAGTGAAGCGCACATTTTCGTCGGCGTGCAGACCCACCCGGAAAACGACCCGCGCAGCGCGCTGATCGCCAGCCTGACCGAACAAGGCTTCCCGGTGCTGGACCTGACCGACAATGAGCTGGCCAAGTTGCATATCCGCCACATGGTCGGCGGCCATGCGGCCCATGTCATCGATGAAGTGGTGCTGCGCTTCGAATTCCCGGAGCGCCCGGGCGCGCTGTTCAACTTCCTCAACAAGCTGGGTGGGCGCTGGAATATCTCGATGTTCCACTACCGCAACCATGGCGCGGCGGACGGTCGCGTGGTCGCGGGGCTGCAAGTGCCTCACGATGAACGCCACCTGGTCCCCGCCGCCCTGGAAGAAATCGGCTATCCGTACTGGGATGAAAGTGACAACCCGGCGTATCAGCTGTTCCTGGGGTGAACCCTACAGAGGCTAAGCTGTTGAGCAAGCCATAAGGAAATCGAACGATGGAAACGTTAACCGCGCTGAAAATCGCTCACGTCGTCGCCACGGTGTTGCTGTTGGCAGGCGCCCTGGGGCTGGCCGCCTGGGTCTGGCGCACGCGACGCAACGGCGATGCCACGGCGGCCGCGCGCACGCTGCAACGGCCGCGACTGTTCATCTGGCTGGTGATGATCCTGGCACTGGCGAGCCTGCCCTTCACCGGCTGGTGGATGGTTCATCAAGTCGGCTGGCCACTGGGCCAGACCTGGCTGCTGGCTTCCAGCGTGCTCTACACCTTGGCGGCGCTGGCGGGGTTCTGGCTGGTGGTGCGGCTGAACACATTGCGCAAGGCGCAGGGAGGCAGCGGGAAGTTCACCTTTGCCCTGGCGCTGTTCAGTGTTGTCTGCTTTGTCGCCATTGCGGGGTTGATGGGGGCCAAGCCGGTTTAAGGTCTTGGACCGTGTCGCTTTCATCGCGAGCAAGCTCGCTTGTATGGTAGGACTTGAAGGGGGGAGGAGGGACAAAGCTCGATTCTGACTGTTAGCCGCAGTACAGACCGTGGGAGATTTCACCCCTCCTCCTTTCACCCAAGCGCCGATAAAGAATGCATCTGGCCTAGACCGACGATAGGAACAAGCCTGCGCCTCTGGGTGAACCCTTCAAGTGTTCAAACCTTAGCCCGGAGGATTTTCAATGGCAATGCCGGTTTCTGTCGCAAAGCCGATCGTGGGTGTTGATGTCGCCAAAGATGAGTTGGTGATTTATCAC